>CAZQOC010000334.1:0-1501 GCA_964594745.1 uncultured Sulfurovum sp. | reverse complement strand
TATGAATGTAGCTCTTGGTATCAAGATTAGAAGAGCTGCTCCCATAAGATAGAGCTGAAAGTAGTAGTAGGCTAAGTGTGATATTTTTCATAATTGACTCCAAGTCATTTTTTTGCAAAATGAGACCGCAAAGAGTTTGCGGTCGTTAAAATTTATTTTAAAGCTTCAGCAGGGATACCGTCGATATAACCGATAAATGCTTTTTGCTCTTCATCTGTTGCTTTTTCAAGAAGTGCACTGTTTGGTTTACTTTTGTCTGCAGCTTTTGGGCTATCTTTAAATGGATGCTGTGCATTTAGGAAGAGAAGACCTTTATCACCTACAACACCTTTGTCAAGCCCTGTTACCTCTGCACCAATTGGCAAAGATGCAATTCTTGTCATTTTACCACTGTTTGTATCGTATGTCCAGAGCATATTGTTTACATGGTATTTTGTATCTTCTCCAATTAAGAGTGTACCTTTTCCTAAATATTTAATGTTATCAGGGTTTGCAATTCCTTCTGGATCACACGCCCACTCATCAGCATATTTGTCACCTTTTTTAAGTGGTTTACCAACTACAAGTGCACTCATATCTGTTACGTTAAAGTTATCATCAAGTTTTAACTCGTAAACACCACCACACTTGTTTGCAGGAAGTCTGATATCGTTGTTTGTCTCTTTGCCTTTATAGTTATCTTCCATACTCTTTTTAATTTGGCTCATTGCTACATAGATAACGTTTTTATCTGGATTGTATGTGATACCCTCCTCTTTTCTAAACTCTATAGTTGCATCTTTGTATGCAGCAAATTTACGAGTCTCTAAGAATGCAGCCTCTTTCTCTTTACCTTTGTGTAGTTTAAGACACTCTGTTTTACTATCTTCATTAATCTTCTTAAAGTCGCTTGGGCAGTTGCCTTTTTCGTCTGGTTTTGCAATATCAAAGATATCTGTAAGTTTTGGTTTTTTCTCTACCATAGCTTTTACTTCGCTATCTTTTGCATGACCTAGCTCGATCCAATCTACTTTAAATGCACCACCATCTTTGTCTGATGTTTGCTTAAGTTTTGCAGCGTAGAGAGTACCCTCCCACTCTGGTTGGAAAGAGCTTATCTTTTTATCAGAAACAAATTTCCAGAAACCTTTAAATGTACCATCATCTGACATATAAACTGTTTTACCATCTGGCATCATAGCTGCAAGCTCTGGTGTGTATTTACCAGTCACATAGTGTTTTGCACTCTTTGTTGTACCATCTGCCTGTGGTTGTACCTCTACAATGTAACCGTAGTTGTATGGTGTAAAGAGTTCACCGTTGTACCCATTGTTTTTATCGATTTTTGTATCACCAAGATATTTTGCCATACCATCAACATAGCTACAGAAGTGGCTTTTTTTACCCTTGGCATCGTTTCCGCTGCCATCAAGCGCACAATCTTCGAAGAATGGAGAGTTTTTATCAGCATATCTTGTATTGAGCGAGTAATCCTCTTCTCCACCGAGGTGTGAACCATAGT
>CAZQOC010000333.1:0-1511 GCA_964594745.1 uncultured Sulfurovum sp. | reverse complement strand
TACTGCTTGATATATCGTTTATAAGTAAGTACTATTTAAAGTATATGAGATGTATAATGGGTATTTCTAATTTTGAAATAGTTGTATATTTTTCTACTAGATATCTAAAAAATAAGTTGTGAAGATAAAGTTAATTTTATCAGTATTAGAGGTGTGTAATTTTATTATTTTTTGTTTTTACCTGATCGCTAAAAGAAATTTTCTTTCGAGTTTGAAATGTATAAATCCGTTTCATGATACTATGTAAAATTCGTTGATACTTTCGTCTTAATAGGGGAAGTAATCCCCTTAACTGTCTATCCACGTTTCTACAGCCAATTGTCGATGCTCCTATATGTTTAGATTCAGAAACTATAGAAGGAAATATTTGGGCGACTACCATTCTGTGCTTCCAGTGACTAAAACCAATATGTGTATCAAAGGCGAATTGAAAGTTGTTCATCGATTTTCGCAGCTTTTTGGCACCGCTACGAGAGTAAAGTAGAGCAGTTGCTCCCAGCCCTACTTTAAGTGGAACATAGAGGGTTCTTGAGCCATATAACGTTTTAATTGAAAACCCATGAATAGTATTTGTTCTTGTGTCTAAGTTTATTAGATCCCAACCACTAGAAAACTCCAATAGCTGAAGAATTACATCAGCAAAGCCATCACGCAGTTCAGCATCATCCTCTAAAATAATACAATACTCTTCTTCTCCTTCAAGAAATATATCTAGTGTTTTCCTATGGCTTAAAAAGCATGCTATTTCATTAAGCTCTAAATCATTCCTGTGTAATTTTCTTTTTTCTCTATCATAGCCCAATTCAACAGAACGCTCATAGCTTAAATCTGATCCTTTAACTGCATTTACAAACACTACTTCCAATAACTTTTCTTTTGAGACTTGTTGCTTAATTGCTTCACGTCTTTTAGTTGAAGAGGGAAGGTTTATTATGTAAGTGATTAATGTATTATTTTGTGATAAATTTTTTAGAGGCAGTTTATCTTCTTTATTAATTATTGTATCTTTTATAGTCATATAAGTATGAAAACCTAATTCTGATCAAATTATAACATAGATCATAGAATTTTGTCAAATTAGCTTAGATAAGCCTAGAGGTAGATAGCGTCAAAAATTTTCTGTAATTCTTCCTCAGTCTCATCAGATTGTACCAAATTAACCCAAGAAACATACTTTCGATCTAGCTACTTGGCATTGGTGTCCACTGCCAGAGGTACCAACAGGCGTAGTCTTGAGTTGTCACTTGGGAAAGCAACTACTACCTTCATTCTTCTCTCCACCTCCATGTTGTATCGTTCCAATACATTGGTAGAATGAATTTTCCTGTGATGTGCTTTTGGAAATGACAGGAAGGTCAGCACATCCATCAGGTTGTCGGTCAGGTATTTGACCAACTTTGGATACGAAACCTCATAGGCAATTGAACCCTCTGAATAACCCAAAGAATTCATCTGATTTCAAATATTATAGCATCTAAAAAAATAAATGTGTCATTTTTAGCTATTTTTCT
>CAZQOC010000332.1:0-1516 GCA_964594745.1 uncultured Sulfurovum sp. | reverse complement strand
TTCATTTATATATCCTGATATTATAATAAAATTAATATCAAGTTATATCATATTTTTATTAATGCTGTCTTACTTTATGTAGCCATCTCCCATATCTAATTCTATTCAGTTCAAACCCTTCTATCGCATTTGAGACTTCATCATCTTTATGGTTTTTATGTCTATCTCTGTACCACGCTGTTCCAAATGTGCAAGTATCATCTCAAATCTCTCCTCACTCAAATGCTGACCAAATTTAAATTTACAACGTAATGTATGTACTTTCATCTTCACCACCGCTGTTGCTTTGATGGCAGCGTCGTACTCAGAGTCACTAAAATGTTTGTAGCCACCTTTGGGCTGTAGTTTTTGCATGAGTGCAGTAAAGACATTGCCTTTTTCTTCTCTACAACTTAATACAGTTACCACACCTTCCATACTCACAGACTTAAAGAACTGTGTTGCAGGACAGGCTAGACCCTCGGTAGTAGAAAAATCTGAGTCTATGAGTGCATAGTTTTCTACGACAGAGAAAGAGACTTTAGGGTTTTTGGCAAGCATCTTCATCTTACGGTTACTCAGTGCCCCATGAAAATAGATGTCATCATCTATACGCACAAAATTGACAGGCACTGCGTAAGGTATGTCATTTACACTCAGAGCCAAAGTGCCGTATTCTACCTTGTCTAGTACATCATAGATTACTTCTTTGTCTTTGATTTCAAAATGTGGGTTCATCTCTCTTCCTATATTTTATTTGGTTCTGTAATTATATCTTGTGAAATTATATACGTTATATATTATACTCCACCACATGAGGCTTCTGTACCCAAAAGTAATATGCCAAATAGACCAACACACCCACATAGTACGCCCCTATACTCATAGCCAAGAGGCTCATACTCAAAATACGTTTTTCACCTCTGACTTTAGTCTGGTTAGACTCTACTATGGTGTAGCCATTTTGACGAAGCATCGCAGTATACTTCTGTATCTTTTGAACATCGGTTAATGTATTGTCTTGCGCTGTTTTTTCTCCAAAGTCATCGAATATCTTTTGATACTTGGGTCTGTCTCTACGCTCTACAAAGAAGTAAAAGTACAACCCTATAGGAAAGAGAAACATCATGATGACTTGTGACATGGGTACTCCTTTAGTTTAAAAATTCTATGATGTCTTTCGCCAACACCTTTTGCTTTTCTAACTGTGGATAGTGTCGACATTCATCATAAATTTTTAACGTACTGTTTTTTATAAGCGCATGCATCTTATACGCAGAAGCGACATCTATACCCAAGTCCTCTTTACCCCATACGATAAGTGTCTCTTGTTTGATACTTTTTAACGTCTCTGTCAAATCATCTCTATGTAACATATTATCATCAACAATCGCTCGAAATTTTCTTTTTTCAAAAGCATTGATGGCTTTTTTCTTTTCTATCATAACATCCAAGATAAAATTAGGCATATAGGGAACTTTGTAATAGACCTCAGGAAGTAATGCTTTTAAACTTTTTCGACTTGTGATATTGAGAA
>CAZQOC010000331.1:0-1522 GCA_964594745.1 uncultured Sulfurovum sp. | reverse complement strand
CCCAATAGCGTTTTTTGGGCGTTCCTGCAATAATATCATCCTCATCTTCAAACAGCAAATTTTAGGAAAAGATGCTACTTTACGCGTAGCTGAGGTTTCATTTCCTTTGGCGAACTATGCACGATGTGAGATTATTAAAGTATCTTCTGTAACAGACATGATGCAGAGCATTGTTAAAGAACTTATTAACAATGAGTATCTTACCACCTTGAGTCTAAGTCATAATCCTATGGTTTACCCACGAAGAGATGAAGAAAAACTAAAAGTCATGGCAGAAGAGATTGCTAAAGAGCGAGGTTACCCAGCAGAGATGGCAAACCGAAATGTAGCCTATCTACTCTAAGCTATTATTTTATGCTCTAGCTAATTTAGTTTAGCATTATACATTTCATAATCTTCTCCCAAAATAAGCTTAGCTTGTTTCGGGAACACCTGCTCTCTTTGTACCATTTTAATCAGTTCTATTTTTCCTTTTTCTCCATACTTAGCAACAATGCCATAAAGAATTTCATTGGAGATAATATCATAATCAAAATAAGGCAAAGTATCACAAAGAAGTAACTTTTCTAAAAGTTCAAACGCTGCTTCATGCACATTAAAAACCTTAGCTGTTAACTCTTTAACCGAATAGTCAGAGTCACGACTGTCCATCGCTTCTTGATAAAGAACATGCTCTTCTAAACCAAAAGCTGTTAATTTTCCTCCATAGGCACAGGCTGTATCTAAAGCATAAAAATTGTCATTACTTATTACTTCATTAACAACAGAGTGTCCAAAAATATTAATGACCTCATAAGTGCTTTTTTCAAGAGGTTTTTGAGGTATAAAACGGTTGGTAAAGAGTAACTGTTCATGACTTTCAGCATCGCGATGTTCATAAAATTCCAAGGCAAAACCATGACTCACAAAGTAATCTCCAAACTCCAAGTAGAGAGGTAGCTTAGCAATCCACTCAACATGTTTTTGGGCTAAAGCCTTGTCATCTTCATAGTTGCTAATGCACTCTAAACCTCCAAAACGCTTATCATATGCCCATGGAACATCGCGTTTACCTTCAAGTGCATCAAGCAAATGTCGTTGCATTAGCTCATCATGATTTCCTTTAACTACTTGCCATCCATTGTTCATGACCAACTCAATAACCTCTTTACTATGCTTACCTTTGTCACAAAGGTCACCGACAAAGATAGGTTCTGCGTCAGAAGGAAGTTGTTGTAGAAGTTTCACAAGTGTATGGTAACAACCATGTACATCACCAATAACGAATTTGTTTTTTAATAGTTCTCTCTTCATAGCAATAGTTTATAAAAAATAGTTTTATTTTAGTAGGATTTTTATGACAGTTCATAATTTATTAACTAACATTTTCAACCTACAAACCTCTTTGTCTAAAAGCTATACTATGAACAACTAAAGGATAAAGCATGAACAACTATAGACCCACAGCATTCTCTTTTGACCCGAATAAAACAGGTCATTTTGGTAAATTTGGAGGACGTTTTGTCCCTGAAACCTTAATGCC
>CAZQOC010000330.1:0-1527 GCA_964594745.1 uncultured Sulfurovum sp. | reverse complement strand
AAACCATCGTTTTTTCCTCTTCTGCTACCGTTTATGGAGATTCGCATACTACACCCATAAAAGAAGACTTCCCTCTTTGCGCAACTAACCCTTATGGACGTTCTAAACTTTTTATTGAAGAGATGTTACGTGATTTACATCTCTCAGACAACACCTGGAAAATTGTACTTTTACGCTACTTTAATCCTGTGGGTGCACACAGTTCAGGTACCATAGGCGAAGACCCCAATGGCATTCCAAATAACCTTATGCCATTCATCGCACAAACTGCCGTGGGAAAACGTGCCTGTCTCTCTGTATTTGGTGATGACTATGACACACATGATGGTTCAGGAGTAAGAGATTACATCCATGTCATGGACTTGGCTGAGGGACATGTCAAAGCGTTAGATATCATCAAAAACATTTCAGAAGTCATGACTATCAACTTAGGTACAGGCAGAGGATACTCTGTACTAGACATGGTCAAAGCTTTTGAAAAGGCCTCCGGAAAAGAAGTTCCTTACTGCATCGCCCCAAGACGTGCAGGAGATATCGCAAAATGTTATGCTGATCCAAGCTATGCAAAAGAAGTATTAGGCTGGGAAGCCAAAAAAGGGATTGAACAGATGTGTGAAGACAGTTGGAGATGGCAAGCAAATAACCCCAATGGATACAAAGGAAAAATAATATGATTCATAAGAGTATTTTTAGAGAGTATGATATAAGAGGTATCTTCGAAAAAGAATTAAATGAACAATCTGTAAAACTCATCGGCTACTGTTTGGGTCAAAAAATAGGTGGCAAAAAAGTGGTTTCCATTGGCTATGATGCACGCTCTCACTCACCTATTCTAAGAGACTATCTCACATCAGGGCTCAATGCAGCTGGATGTAAAGTGCTCGATATGGGTATGGTAGCCACACCTGTCAATTACTACTCCAACTATATAGATTTTGATGGTACCACAACAGATGCTTCCATTATGATAACAGGTTCACATAATCCTTCGGAATATAATGGTTTTAAAATCACCGTAGATAAAAGTCCTTTTTTTGGGGCAGACATCTATGCTTTAGGAGATGAAATCGTTAGCAATCAAAACAGAGTGATAGAAGACAACACGACAAAGAGAGATATTGATGTTAAAACACCTTATATTGATTTTATGGTAAAGGAGTTTACACATCTCAAAGGTCTAAAGAAAAAGCTTGTCATTGATGCAGGTAATGGTGTAGCAGATACCGTGATTACAAAAATATTTGATGCTTTAGAGCTTGATTATGAGGGTCTCTATCTTGAGCCTGATGGTACTTTTCCCAATCACCATCCTGACCCTTCTGTAGAGAAAAATCTTACCGATGTCAAAGCGGCATTAGCCAAAAATGGTGATATCGCCTTTGCCTATGATGGAGATGCCGACCGTATCGCCGTACTGACACATAAACACAATATCAAGGGTGACCAGATGGCACTACTGTATGCCATGAAAATACAAAACCCTACAGTAATAGGAGAAGTGAAGTGTTCTCAGGTAATGTATGATGA
>CAZQOC010000329.1:0-1549 GCA_964594745.1 uncultured Sulfurovum sp. | reverse complement strand
TGTAATGTCTAGTCAGATAAATATGGCAATTTGCTATATTTTTGAGTTTATTTTATTTACTTCGATACAATAATGTAAACTTTTAAACTAGGATTATGATGCGTTTACTATATCTACTTTTTATACCATTTTTTACTATGGCACAGCCATTTAAAGTTGCGACTTATAATGTAGAAAACCTTTTTGATGCGAGTTTTCAAGGCTCTGAGTATGAAGAGTATATTCCTGGAAAACATAATTGGAACAAACAGATGGTGGAGATAAAACTTAATCATACGGCAGAAGTCATCTGTGATATAGATGCAGATATATTGGGACTACAGGAAATAGAAAATGAATCTATCTTTAAACGGTTGATATCGCGTCTTAAAAAAGTGGGCTGTACTTATGACTATACAGCCATTAGCCATAAAAAAGGTGCACCTATACAAGTGGCATTACTTTCACGCTACCCTATCAAAAAGCAAAAAGAGATACAAGTAAGCTACTCTCCAAGAGTGAGAAACATACTTGAGGTTGACATGAAGGTAAAGGGGCAACCTTTGACTGTGTTTGTAAATCATTGGAAATCAAAAGCCTATAAAGGGTATGAGAGTAAACGCATCAAGTATGCAAAAGCATTGCAATCACGCATTGCTAGGCTAAGTCCCGATAAAGAGTATATCATTTTAGGTGATTTTAACTCAGATTATAATGCGTATTTGACGCTAGAAGAGAAGATAAACGACACACAGGGTAAAACAGGTTTTTCTGATGTACTTAAAACAAAAATAGATGAAGATAACATCGTAAAGGCTAAACAAGGTTGGCACTATACACTTTGGAAAGAACTCACGGTAGATGAGCGTTGGAGTCAGAAATTTTATGGCAAAAAATCTACACCAGATCAGATAGTCTTACCTCAAAAAATGTTTGATGAAAAAGGGATAGAGTATGTCAATAACTCTTTTGGGGTATTTAAGCGTGAGTATCTTTTTACCAAGCGAGGGTATATCAATAGATGGCGCTATAAACATGGTAAACATATGGCAAAAGGGTATTCAGACCATTTACCTGTGTATGCCTATTTTGACACGAAACCTTATAAAAAAGAAAAACTTGATAAAAGCAGTGTACCAAGATCTAAAAAAACTATTGACGATTTATACAAGATAGAGAGACTGGACGGAGAGATTGAACTAGAGGGTGTAGTGGTTGTATTGAAGCGTGGAAATCATGCTGTAGTGAAACAATCTAAATTAGGCAGAGGGATATTTTTATTTGGCTGTGCAGCAAGACTAAAAGAGGGACATCGTTATAATTTACTTGTAGATAGTATAAAAAGCTATAAGGGACTTAAGGAAATAACAAGTGCTTATGTGCTGAAAGATAAGGGGAAGTCAGACAACACAGAGTTTGAAATGACACAGGCAGAACTCAATCAAAAATCTTTAAAGCAAAACGAAGTAGTGCGTAACATTATGGGGATTTATAAAAATCGTTTTTTGTATGCGGGTGGTCTAAAAATACCTATCTATTTTAAAAAGAAGAAACATAGACCAAAAAATGG
>CAZQOC010000328.1:0-1552 GCA_964594745.1 uncultured Sulfurovum sp. | reverse complement strand
AAAAGACTTCTAAATCCTAGTAAACTCATGACACTATCTGTAGCTTTTGTTCTCTTTGGCTTTGCATGGATTTCATATATGTTGGATACACCTCATAAAGTGTGGATAGATAGTGCAGGATGGGTATTGGCAATAATGTTTTTCTTACGGGCAATTGGTGATTTTAAGATCCTTGGAGTGTTTAAAAAGGTAAAAACTACAGAGTTTGCAAAATATGATACGTGGGTTTATGTACCCTTATGTTTTATGATTGCGCTTGGTTTTGTCTTAAAACTTTTATAGTACTAAATTAAGGACTAAAAATTCAGAGTATCATTCAATACAATTTACATTTGACTCTTAATCCGACTCAAACTCTGAGGGGTAATGCTTAAAACCGTAGCGAACTGATAGTCAGGTAGTACCTCTTCATACACAGGAGCTACTTCTTTCATGAGGAAGTACTTTTCTTTGGCGGTGAGGCGTTGCATCATTTGGGTGCGTTGGACTACTGTGATGAGTTGTTGGTTGAGTATGTTTCTGGAGAGTGTCATCCATTTGAGGCTAGAGGCGTAGAGTTTGTCTAGTGCTGCAAAGTCTGCTTCGTAAATGGTGCAGTCATCTAGTGCCTCTGCAAAAAATGTAGACTCTGTTTGTGTTAGGTATGAGACTATATCGCCTGAAAAAGGGTCTAGTTGGTAGCCGTCTTTGTTGTAGTTGAGCATCCATGTAAGGTCTTTGCCTTCTGCACTAAGACTGTACACACGCACCACACCCTGCGAGATATAGTATAGTTTTTGGCACACATCTCCAGCATGAAATAGCTCTTTCCCTTTGGCATACTTTTTTTGGGTGAAAAGTGATGTGACTTTATCCCAGTCATTATTGTCTAGGTCTATCATAGCTTCTACGTATTGTCTTAAAAATTTCATAAAAGTATCTTACCATATGTGAATGACAAAAGTTCTAAAAGGGTTTATAATGTTGTGAAATTAATGGAGAGACAGATGATATTAGAAATAAAAAAATGGCTCTATAAAGTCACACTCAATCTACTTAGAAAACAAGCTAAGGTTATACTACAGCATATAGAGGTTGAGGGGTATAGTATTGCATATTTGGAGAGTTCACATCAAAATGCAAAAACTTTAATCCTTATTCATGGGCTGAATGATGAAAAAGATTCTTGGTTGATGTTGGCTGGGGCATTAAAAGGAAAGTATCATCTCATCATTATAGATTTACTTGGGTGTGGTGAGAGTGAGATGGTAGAAGAATTTGATTATACCTTGTTAGCCCAAGCTGATTTTTTACAAAAAATTATTGAAAAATTGATGTTAGAAAAAGAGATTGACTCTTTTAGTTTGGCTGGTCACTCTATAGGTGGATTGGTAGTACTTTTGGCAGATAAATTGCCTATAGATAAACTGATACTCATAGACACAGTAGGGGTACACGTTAAACTCACTTCTATGCAAAAAGAAGCCCAAAAGATGGGGAATATAGATGAACTGTCATTTCTCAATATCACAAGTCGAAAAAGTTTAAAAGCATTACTTCCTGAGGTCTATTA
>CAZQOC010000327.1:0-1556 GCA_964594745.1 uncultured Sulfurovum sp. | reverse complement strand
TAATCAAAAATATGTCAATTTGAAAGATTTTTAGGTTTCTAATCACCAAGAGTGTATAATATGTCAAATAAATAAAAGGGATGTTATGGGTGAGTCACAAAGTACTATCGAATTAGCACATCATTTGTCATCACTCATTCATCCTTTACGTCACTACCAAAGCATAGAGCTTTTTGCAGGTGCAGGGGGTATGGCGCTTGGTATGGAAAAGGCTGGGCTTCATCATTTGTTGCTTAATGATTTTGACCGTTATGCTGCACAGACACTTAAAAAAAATAGACCGCATTGGGATGTTGTCCATGGTGATGTGGGACAGATAGATTTTACGCCGTATAAAGGTAAAGTAGATGTGCTCACTGGTGGTTTTCCTTGTCAGACATTTTCCTATGCTGGTAAAAAGATGGGTATGGAAGATACGAGGGGGACACTCTTTTATGAGTTTGCACGTGCACTAAAAGAGTCCGAACCTAAAGTATTTTTGGCAGAAAATGTCAAAGGGCTTTTTAGTCATGACAAAGGACGCACACTTCAAACCATGGTTGAGGTTTTTGAGTCCATGGGTTATGAGGTATTAGAGCCTAGAGTGCTCAAAGCGATTCATTATCATGTTCCACAAAAACGTGAGAGAGTCTTTATCGTTGGGATTAAAAAAGAGTATGCTTTAAAAGTGACATTTGAGTGGCCCAAACCAAGTGATACACGATACACCCTCAAAGATGCACTTAAAAAGGGTACGTTATTTACCTGTGACGTACCTCCTTCAGAGGGACAAGTCTATCCAGAAAAAAAGAAAAAAGTTTTAGATTTGGTACCTGCTGGTGGGTATTGGCGTGATTTACCGTTGGAGCTGCAAAAAGAGTATATGATGAAAAGCTTTTATCTAGGTGGAGGCAAAACTGGCATTGCCAGACGTATAGCATGGGATGAAGCCTGTCTGACACTGACTTGTTCTCCTGCACAAAAGCAGACAGAACGCTGTCACCCTGAAGAGACACGTCCGTTTCAGGTAAGAGAATATGCACGTATACAAACATTTCCTGATGAGTGGGAGTTTGCAGGCTCTATGACACAACAGTACAAACAAATAGGTAATGCTGTACCTGTGAACTTGGCATTTGCTTTAGGCACATCACTGGTTAAAACACTTAATGAGATAGAAAAGTTATCTGATGCAACACTATAACCTTGGATTTATAAGTGATGAGGATCTGTTTTCTCATGTCAAAGAGACTGTAGAAAAATATCGTTTTAATATAGATTTGAAAAAATTCAATAAAAATCTTATCGACCCTATCAAACTTACATTTGATAGTAAAATTTACGGTAAGCGTTTAGAAGAGACGATTGAACTTGAGATTATTCGTCAGATGGATAAATCCAATACCAATCATATTGGGTATTTTCATCAAAATATTTTTAAGTATATAGATAGTGCCTGGGAAGTGCCTAAACAGGGTTTTGATCTTATTAACAAAAAAGAAAAAATCTATGTAGAGATGAAAAATAAGCACAATACGATGAACTCCTCTTCTTCTCAAAAAACCTATATGAAAATG
>CAZQOC010000326.1:0-1566 GCA_964594745.1 uncultured Sulfurovum sp. | reverse complement strand
TAAAAAAGTTTTGATTGACTCCGTTTTCTATGGCGAGTGATTCTACCAAAGCAGTCTGTTCTGCACCATTGATATACTTATCTAGGACTTTTAAAATACCTCCGTCAATCTTTTGGGCAAAAGGTTTGAGTGCGACATACGCCTCTTTTGTGTCATTGATCTTTTCTAATACGATGTGTGGCATATATTATCCTCAATTTTTTTCATATTATACTGATAAAACAAAAAGTTTGGTATGCCTATTTTGTCAACTTATTGTTACGATGAAAAACTTCACTCTTTTCGAGTATCTTTTTTGCTTGCTTCATAAAGAGCTGCTTCTTTTGCAACATACTCTTTATTTCTGCTTTTCCTTCATCTCCAAAGGCTTCTACGATGTATTCTGCAACTTCGGTTGATACCAGGTCAAAGTCTGTAAAAAGTGCATCAATGTGCCTACGGAAATCAGTGATAGTAGCTGTATTATGCGTAAGCCCAAGGTGTATAAGCTTTAATTCTCTGATACTGTAGTCGGAATCTCTAGCATCCATAGGTTCTTGAGTGACCTGCATGGTATCTAGTTGTAATGCTGTGAGCTTTTTTCCGTATGAACAGCCCGTATCAATGCCATAAAAATTCTCACCATACATAACTTCATCAAAGACACAATGCCCAAAGATATTAATGACTTCATCATTCGAAACCTCTACACCATGCTCGTAACGGTTAAGTAGGAAATCATTGTAGTAGACGGGATTGTTTCTGTGTGCATAAAACGGCAAGGCAAAGCCGTGGGTAATGAAGTATTTTCCTACCTGTAAGTACATAGGAAGCTTTTTAACCCACTCAAGATGCCTAAACATGAGGTCCTGGTCTCCATGGTAACTCTCTAATGTGGCTAGACCACCATACCGTTTGTCAGAGCTCCATGGACTGTGTTTGTTTCGTAAGATTGCATCTTCGAGATAGGTTTGCATAAGGTGTTCGTGGTTGCCTTTTATACAGAAATGACCGCCTTGAATAACAAAGTCGATGACATCTTTAGAGAACTTGCCTTTGTCACAAAGGTCACCCACAAAGATAAGTTCTGCATTTTTGGGTAGACGGACCACAAGGTTTTGCAAGGTATGGAAGCAGCCGTGTACATCACCGATGACATACATATTTGCAAGATTTTTGTTTATGCGCAAAGATGTCTCCTTTTTTGTTTATTATAATACTTTTGTGTATAAGTTCATAGATTGAATATGTTTGTTCATCATTATTTACTCTATGAATCGACATCATTAGACTATGAGTGGTGATTAAAAAAGACTATACTAGCCAAAAGGAGAGACCATGAAAGTACTACTTACCGGTGCAAACGGCTATATAGGGAGACGTTTAAAGCAAACACTCTTGCAAGAAGATATTACATTGCGTCTACTGGTGCGAAACCCCAAAAGTATTGATCCTGATCTGGAGGTTGAAGTGGTACAAGGTGACACTTTAGATCCGAAATCACTTGATCGCGCACTTGATGGGGTGGATACCGCCTACTACCTGATACACTCCTTGCAACACAAAAACTATAAAGAACTGGACCGT
>CAZQOC010000325.1:0-1578 GCA_964594745.1 uncultured Sulfurovum sp. | reverse complement strand
TTTATTCTGAAGTTTTGGGCGTAGTGAAGGAGCGTACAATGAGTACGTGACTGAGTGAAGCACCAAACTTCGGGATGAAGATGGCGCTAAATAATGCAAAAATTAGTGGCAACCACATCCTGTACCGCATGAACCACCTTGTGCCGCTCCACCAACCACACCTGAAGTTGCTTCATCAGCTGTTGCTTCTCTAGCACTTAGTACTGTCACAGAGAACATTAAGTCTTTTCCTGCAAGTGGGTGATTGAAGTCTACTTGTACTTCTTTATCATCAAATGATTTTACTGTTACCTGTACAGTTTGACCATCTTCACCTTGACCGTAAAGTGTCATACCTTCTTTCAAGTCTACACCTTCAAATTGCTCTTTTGGAAGTGTTTGCATTGCTTCAGGGTTTACATCACCATATGCATCTGCAGCTTTCACCATGATGTCTCCGCTTTCACCCTCATTCATACCAACAAGTGCATTTTCAAGACCAGGAATAATCTGACCTTTACCCATAATAAACTCTAGTGGTTGACCACCTTTGTTTGTATCTACTACTGCGTCTGTTCCTGCTTCTTTTACTTCGTACTCTATACCTACAACAGAGTTTTGTGCTTCAATTGCCATAATTTGTTCCTAATATTAAATTTGTGTTATTCTAGCCAATCAAACTTTGGTAAAACTTATCTCAAATCTCCATCAAGGGTCAGGCGTTGAATATCTACCTTTAAGCAATTTGGAAATCAACGACCGAGATACATTTAGATACGCTGCAATTTTCGATTGCGTATAGCCATCATCAAAAGCATTTTTTATAGCTTCATTTCGTTCAGTATTTTCAAAATGCTCATCAAGTGTTTTAATGTATGCAGTTTTATTGACACCATTTTTTACTAAAATTTTCTGCTTTTGTATATCGCTTAATTGTTGCAGAGCATCTTCATCGAGTGAGACGCCTATCATCTCTTGTATATTTTCATAATCTAACTCTGCTAAAAGTTTAGAGTTTTTGGTACAAGGTACAGGTGTTTGTTTGTTTACTATAACTGCTCCAAGTGTGTATGGATATTCCCCTGCTCTATCAACCATCTCCGCTTCAATAGGATTTTGCTCTATATATCGTATAAGTGTATAATAATATGTATCATTCACAATATAACGTGAATAAAACCTACCTTGCCAAAAGTGTCCTGAACGCTTCTGTTTTTTGTTTGCGTAGATAGCATAGTTAGAGTTCACATGTTTCATAAATAAGGAGAGATTCTCCATCTTTGTCTCAACAAGCAAATGAAAATGGTTACTCATAAGACAATAGTCATGCACTATCACCTGATAATCTCTACATGCTTTACAGAGTATCTTCAAAAAGACTTCATAGTCATCGTCATCTACGTAGATATTGGAACGATTGACTCCTCTATTCATCACATGATGATACCCTGCTAGGTCTATACGTGGTCTTCTTGGCATGGGTTTCCTTTTTTATTTAATTGTAGCGTAACTTTAGTGTATATTCAACGCCTGACCCTTTATTTTGACTAGTTTGATATAATTGCTTTATCTCTTGCTAATTTTAATGATAGACCCCTA
>CAZQOC010000324.1:0-1588 GCA_964594745.1 uncultured Sulfurovum sp. | reverse complement strand
TAGGGTGGGCTTTGCAAACGCAATCTTGCACAAGATATTTACTTCGTCTTAGCTAAGGCTAGGACTTGGAAATCTCTTGCACAATCTTACATCTGCAAAACCCATTGTGGGTATTATCTAGTATTAGAGGTTCCCTTGGATATAATTATAACCATGAAACTTGAAAATGAAGATGCACTTGATAATCTTATTATCTGTCCACAATGTTATACCTTACATGAAGAAGTCCCTATTAGTGATGGTACAAAAGCTTCTTGTTCACATTGTGGTAGTATACTTTACCGATATGATTCTAGGCTCATTGAACATGGATTGGCTTTGAGTATCACAGGTTTAATTTTTTTCATACTTGCAAACTTTTTTCCTTTGGTTAAGATAGAAATACTCGGACATGAACAATTTATCACTATACCTAAAACATTTATTTCACTATTTGACAATGGTTTTTATGTGGTAGGCTTGTTGTGTTCTTTTCTTATTTTTATCTTTCCTCTGTTGCTTTTTACGATTAATATTGTCTTGTTTTCTTTACTAAAGTTAAAAAGAGGAAAAAAAGTCACAAAGGAATTGCTTGTATTGATGTCCCATATTAAACCATGGAGTATGTCAGATATTTTTCTCATAAGTATTTTGGTGGCATTGGTGAAACTTATAGGGTATGCACAGATACATATGGGTACATCTTTTTGGGCACTCATTCTTTTTGTTTTGATAGATTTGTATATTACGAAGAGGATACACATTTCAGAGGTCTGGATGCTGCGTAGACGTATTTATACTGAACATAGAGGAGATGATGATAGACATTAATGAAGAAGAACTGATACGTTGTCCCATCTGTGAAGCGGTTAATTTAGACAAAGGTAAAGAAAATATTTGTCGTCGTTGTGGTTCAGCTATCTATAAACATAAACATTTCAGTACCGAAAAGTCTTGGGCATACCTTATCACGGCGATAATTGCGTACATCCCTGCCAATCTTTACCCTATGTTGATTACTAAGCAGTTTGGATCGATGGAAGGGAGTACTATTCTTGGAGGTGTGGTACTTTTATGGGAACATGGATCGTATCCCATTGCTGCAATTATTTTTGTGGCTTCCATACTCATACCAGTACTAAAATTTTTAGTCTTGATTTATTTGCTCATTAGTGTAAAATACCCTATAGGAAAAGATAAGAAAGTAAATAAACATAAATTATATTATATGACTGAAGCCGTAGGCCCTTGGTCTATGATAGATGTATTTGTTGTTGCAATCCTTGCAGCACTTATACATTTGGCCAATGTAGAGATTGTTGCTGGCACTGCTGCTACTGCATTTGCCACTTCAGTATTTTTTACACTGCTTGCAGCACATGCATTTGATGAACGTCTTATCAAAGAAAATAAATAGTTCTAAGGAAAATAGATAATGTCTAAACAGATACCCAAAGTAGAAGAGTCTACTAAATTTAACTTTATCACTTCTATTTGGATTGTGCCTTTTATTGCACTGATTATTGCTGGATGGTTGGCATATCAGTATTTCTCCGAGCTTGGACCAGAAATACGTATTATTTTTCCTAACAATGAAGGATTACAAGCA
>CAZQOC010000323.1:0-1626 GCA_964594745.1 uncultured Sulfurovum sp. | reverse complement strand
TTCGCCTTTGGCATTTTCTGGCATCTACTGTAAGTCCCCACCCTGCATAAAAGGGCATACCGTAAGTAAAGACCTTCTTCCCTCGAATCAATGCTTCAAAGCCTACAAGTGAGGTCATGGTATGTACTTCATCACACACTTCCAATACAGAATCCAGACTTGCATCTGTAATGATGGTATCACAGTATTGCATAGCATCATGCGTGAGGATGTTGCCTTTTCTGTTGCCAGAAAGCACATCGGGATGAGGCTTGTATATGATGTAGGATTCAGGAGCATGTATTCTTGTCTCTTGAAGCAACTCAAGGTTGGTCATCCCCTCAGCCCCATAGATGATAGAGGCATCATCTTCTACCTGCCCCGGAACCATGACTACGGTTTGCCCCTCTTTTAGTCCAGAGAGCGTAAGTTTTTTGTCTTGATGACTATTGTATTTTGAGATTTTATTTTTTATGAGGTAGGCTTGTAGCTTTTGTGCACGTTGTAGTATTTCGTCATCAAATTCATAGGTATTAAGCAGATACTCCAAGTCACTCTCTTGTGTAGGGTCAAAGTAGATGCCTCTGGAATCAACCACCAAAGAGTATGCTTTCGTCAAATCCGATCCCAAAGAGACAGAACGCACAAACCCATCCTCAACCCTTAGTAGAGGTATATCTTGCTCTTTAGCATAGGTTTCTACTTCAGGAAATGGTTTTTTCCCCCAGATGTAGATTTTAGAATATGAGTCTAAGTTTTTTCTGATTGCTTGTCTAATCGTAGATGAGAAAAGGAAATGGTTTTCTTTTGAAGTAAAAAAAAATGGTTTTATAAATCTACGCTTCCATAAAGAGAAGCCAAAAAATACATTCTTTGTTTTCATTATTTTATACCAATGATCGTACGTATTTCCTGCAAACGATGTGTCCATGTATGATTTTTTGCAATAAACTCTGCTCCAGATTTTGCACGTGCCAAGTCTATTTCTGTAGGCCCTTCTTTTAATTTATTTAAAAGATTAATAAGTTCATTTTTATTTTTGAATGTATAACAATAATCTTTAAAATATGATTCAACTGCAGGTGTGTTGTTTGTAATTGCAATACCTCCACAAGCAATAATTTCAATTAGCCTTCGAGAGAACATTGTTGTAGAGTCTTCAATGGTATTGACATTAAAAGAAATAAGATAATCTTTATATATTTGTGCTGTCTCTACATAAGCGACGGCAGTATTGATGGACATGTTGTCATATTTAGGATATCTGTATTTGGATGATTTCCTGTTTGAGTTCCGATCAAAAATAGTTAATTTTGTTTTTGTTTCTGAAGATGCTTCAAAGATCAAATTCTGCCATGTACGTCTTTTAGAATGAATATGATGGCTATAGCTACCTACAAAATTTGTTTCATTATATTTGAAATGAAAACCTGTAAAATGATGTATTGAAGGTTGAATGTCAAACATTAAAGTATTAACTGTGACATGAGAGTCTACTACAGCTTGATATTTTGATATGCAATTTTCATCAACAGTAAAAATATGATCAAATAATTTGGCACTCTCAATAAATCGATCAAAATGCACCCCATCATCTTTACTCCATCATATAGTGGGTATGACAAGGCTTTTTGCATATACAACACC
>CAZQOC010000322.1:0-1631 GCA_964594745.1 uncultured Sulfurovum sp. | reverse complement strand
TGTCAGTCCTTGATAGTATTTTATCAGACTGACACGGAATTTCTAACACTCCCTTCTCATGGATACATTTTTATCTTTTCAAAGCCAATTCCAGTACATTTAGCTTCTTGAATAGCTTGTTTTAACTCTTCAGAAATATAAAATCGATTTGTACTTTCTACAAATTGAACATAATGAATATTTTGTAACTTTTCTGTTGAAAGTCTAGGAACCATAATATCACCATGTTCTGTAATGATAGAACTTTCATGCAAAAACTCCCACATGTCTGGTCTAGGTACCAATCTAGGTACATAACCATCATGGGGTGACCCATCTTTATTTTCTACTTTAAGATGTATCCACTCTATACCATCTTGTGGCACAAACTGATTAATGATATCTCTTAGTTTTTTACTAAAGATAGGACCACCGCCAAATTGAGGTGTACAATCCGAGAACACTCCATTTATCATTTTAGCTATATACGGGTATTCAAGAGGTAAATTATATATATCTTCTCTAAAAAAATCATATTCTTGCTCTCTTGGCAACTCAGCATATATTAAATTACTATCTAATTCCAAAGAATAAAACTGTATTTTTTTCACTATGACCATCCATCCTTATCTAGCAGTTTTGGATTATCTCTAATTGGCTTTTTGACGTATGTTTCAAAAAGTTCTAAAAACTTATCTTTGTTTCCACGCGCTTCTCTGTCTGCTCTTTCCATACCATCTTTCACAAATTTATGATATTCATTTGGATGACTTCCCAAATGAGGTAAGTATTCTTTATTCCAATCACCATCTATATCAAGACCGTACTTATCCGTAATTTTTTGCAATTCTGGTGTAACTAACTTATTTTTATTTGTAGCATAATGATGTAATTGCAAATCTTTAGGGACATCCACTGCATTAGGTGTATAAAGGCTTCCATCTTCAGCAACTTTAATTGGTGTTGCTTTATTCGTATCTTTTCTGACAACAGAAAAACTTCCATCACTATTTTTACGCACAAAATAATTTTCCCCTCCAGGCATTTTATCTAACTGGGTCTGAATACTACTTTTAGTTGGTTTTAATACAAACTTTATATTTCCACCATGAT
This sequence comes from uncultured Sulfurovum sp., assembly GCA_964594745.1. GTDB lineage: Bacteria > Campylobacterota > Campylobacteria > Campylobacterales > Sulfurovaceae > Sulfurovum. The sequence goes on along the minus strand of CAZQOC010000322.1, from coordinate 539 downwards.
TCACATGTCCAGTATCAGCACTCTTAATCTTATCAAAATCTCCCTGACTCATGGCATAATACTTACCATCAGTACCTTGTACCACTACTTTATCCGGACCAAGCCTCTTCTAACTGGTTCCACCTGTCCTCAGGTGTAACCCATCTCATAATCCAAACAAAATAAAAACATTTTCCACATAATTAAAGCTCTGTAACGTGTTACACCTAGGCAGAGGTGGAACAAGCAAGAACCCCGTAGCTTCATGGTATATGCTATAATACATTCAAAATCTAACTAGAAAGTCTAAAGAGTAGAAAATCAATTCATAGGGTTTAAAGTAGGTCAGCGATGGAGAACTCAGATGGGTGAAGTTTTTGTTATTAAAGAGATACGCTTAGGCGAAGAATATCCTCTTGTTTGTATAAGTATGAAGTCTGGTAAAAAATATTATTTTGATGAAGATGGTTATGAGGTCGCAGGTTATCCTTCAGATAATGACTTAATAGAAGAGCTATCCCACGGTGAAAGATAGGTAAAAATCATAATCAAATTCAAGT
>CAZQOC010000321.1:0-1631 GCA_964594745.1 uncultured Sulfurovum sp. | reverse complement strand
CCCAAAGCCACAAGAAGTAAAGCATTATAGGTAATTGCATCACCCATTAAATAGGCTGTCAACAGTGCTGCTATGACCACAGCTTGTGACATGAGTGCAGTTGCTTTTGCTCCTAGTTTATCCACTCCGAAACCAAGAAGAATTCTTAAAAGAGCCCCAGAAAGTATAGGAAGGGAAAGCAGTGTCGCTTTCTGTCCTGCTGTAATCATAAAGCCATTGCCTGCCAATGCCTCAGCAATTTCTGTAGAAAGTGGTCCTAACATAGTCCACACCATAAAACTCATATCGAAATATAAAAAAGCCATGAACAACGTAGGTGTATGCCCCTGTCCTTTTAATGCTTTAAATCCTGCCATTTTTGTTCCTTAAAATAAAATATGAACGTAGTATACATCTAAATGATACCTATCATAATCAATTTTATGGTTAATTTTTAATCAATTAATCATAATGATATTTAGGTAGTTTTTAGAAAATTTGAAATATCTAATTGTATTGAATGATTAAAAATTATACAATCAAAACTAAAAATAGATTCTTAATACAGCTATAATCATCCTAATATTTAAGGACAGTCAAATGATGAACAAAAGAAGAACACTTCCTATACTTTTAAAAGAGCAAAAGATACTTTTAATCGGTGGTGGTAATGTAGCACTTCAAAAAGCAGAAGTATTAGCACATAACGACATCTCCTTTACTGTTATAGCTAAAGAAATAGACCCTAAGATAAAAAAACTTACCAAACATACACACACCAAAAACTTCAAGCTTAAAGATATTGGTATCTTTAGTATTATCATTGATGCAACCGGAAATGAAAAAGTGACCAATAAACTTTTGAAGTATAAGAAAAAACATCCTATTTTACTCAATGTTGTTGATGTGCCTGAAGTGTGTGATTTTTATTTTATGGCATTAACCAAAAATGCACCATTACAAATAGCGGTAAGCAGTTCAGGCAGTAGTCCTACGCTTGCAAAATATTTTAGAGATAAATGCCAAGCCCTCATTCCTGATGATTTGGAGAAATTTACAAATACCCTACAGGAGAAAAGAGATAAAGGCATCATAGAGGTAGAAAAAACGCTTATAGATGTAAAAAAAATGGAGACAAAAGCATACCTTGTCGGATGTGGTCTCGGTGACCCCGAACTACTTACCATTAAAGCTTATAACATTATACAAAATGTTGATGTAGTGCTTTATGATCACCTCATCAGTGAAGAGATGATGGCTATTGTGCCCACAAAGACGAAAAAAATCTTTGTGGGCAAAGAAAAAGGTTTTCATACGAAACCCCAAGAAGAGATTAACAAATTGATACGAAAACAGATAAAAAAAGGCTACAGTGTTGCACGTTTGAAAAGTGGTGATCCTTTTATATTTGGTAGAGGTGCGGAAGAGCTACTTTACCTTTCACAACAGGGTATCAGTACGGAGGTTATACCAGGTATCTCATCTGCTACTTCTGCTCCACTGATGGCAAACATTCCTATCACTGCCAGAGAGTATAGTCAGGCGTTTACAGTGGTAACTGCACACCTAAAAGGTAATGCAGTGAATCTTGACTGGGTGACTATGCTAAAAAACAGAAACCACACGGTAGTAGTTCTCATGGGTCTTACGCG
>CAZQOC010000320.1:0-1679 GCA_964594745.1 uncultured Sulfurovum sp. | reverse complement strand
TCAAAACGTTACCCTATACTTGTGACCTTTGTAAACCAAATAAACCCACGCTCTTTTGAAGCGCACCATCGTAAACTTGGACTTGATGAGATACAGGAGTTTGAATTTAATGGTAATAGGTATTGGGAGATGGGGTGTGAGACAAATAGAAATTTTGATAAACTATGGGGAAAATAAAATAAAGTGATACAAATTTGGAATTTCATACTTTTCCTAAAGTGCTATATAGTCAAGATAGTGTAATAGCACTATTACATGTAGACAATAACTGTTTTTTGTATAAACGACTAGAAAATGACGTAACCAATACCGATGTCATGACTGTAGCACATGCTATTGTGTATGTGATAAATGGAAGAGTCGAAATAGAAGATGATGATGGCAATCTGACTGTGGCAGAAACTGGTGAGATGATTTTTATGCCTAGAGACAGTTATGTTGTTTCTGATTATTTAAAAAACGCTCAAGATTTAGAAGTATTTTTACTCTTTTTTGATCATGAAATAGCGCTCACATTTTTAGGGAATAGAGCCCTGAAACATGATACATCTGAAAGAGTTTGTACATTAAAAAGTTCTAAGAATATTTGTTACTTTATAGAGACACTTCAAAAAATGACATTTACAAACAAAAGTGATAAAGCATTTTTAATCCTGAAAATATTAGAATTTTTACATCTAGTGGTACAAGAAAATGAACATAAATTTATTGATACGTTATATGCCTCTGAACGGCAAAAACAAAAACGCAATATCTCTTCACTTATGCTTGAACATTTTGAAAAAAATCTAACAGTTTCAGACTTTGCCTCACTTTCTGGCATGAGCCTTTCTACATTCAATAAAGCGTTTAAAAAACAACATGGTACTACACCAAAGCAGTGGCTGATAGAGAAAAAAATGAATAGAGCTCATACATTGTTAAGTCAAGGAAAATCAGTTACGCAAGTGGCATTTGATGTAGGCTACTTAAATGTGTCAAACTTTATAAAAGCCTATAAGTCTTTCTATGGGCAAACGCCTAAAAGTATGCAAAAATATACAATATAACGCAAAATGACTACTTTTAACTTTTTAGAGGTAGTTATATCTTTTCTTTTTTGTCATAATGAATGATATCAAATTAAGGAATCAAAATGAAACGAATTGGATTATGGCTGATAATTGTGTCAGTGAGTATATTGCAAGCGAATGAAACAAAAGTAGAAAATGTACTCAATGGTTATATGAATGCATGGGCTGAACATAATATAACTAAAATAGACAGCTATTACAATGAAAATGTCATTTGGTATGACCTCCCATCTGATACTACAACCAAAGGTAAAAAAGAGGTTACAAAAGCCATTACTGATGCTTTTCTGGCATATGTTCCTGATATGTATTGGGTCAAAACTGGTGATGTATTTGTGAGTGGAAATACCATTACTTACGAGTGGAGTTATGGAGGTACATTTAATGGTCTATGGGGTAAAACCAAGATAACCAATAAAAAAATTAGTATTAAAGGTATCAGTACTACAACAATAGATGAAAGTGGTAAGATTATAGCCCAAAAAGATTACTATGATTTGCATGGGTTTCAGACGCAGTTAGGGTTGTAAAATAGGTACAAAAGTAAGACTCCATTAATGAAAATATGATATAACTACATCTTAATTTTATTATAACTAGGAGATA
>CAZQOC010000319.1:0-1709 GCA_964594745.1 uncultured Sulfurovum sp. | reverse complement strand
ATTTAATGTAAATTTAAGAATTAATTGCCTAATTTTTAATCAGTAATTTGACTACAACTCCAAAATATTGTGATATCATTGCTCTTGTAAAAAAAAATTAATGTAATTTTAAGGAGATAAAATGTTAAAAAAAGCATTACAAATAGGCGTAGGGGTATCTTTGATGACCTCTGCACTCTTAGCTGCCGAGCTGGAGAAGACAAAGTTAAACATAGGTTTTATTGCACTTACTGACTGTGCACCTATCGTTATAGCAAAAGAGAAGGGTTTCTTTAAAAAAGAGGGTCTTGATGTTCACGTAATTAAAGAGGGTGGCGGATGGCCTGGTATTCAGCAAAAAGTAATTAATGGTCAATATGACTTCTCTCATGCTCTTGCTGGTATGCCAATTGCAGCAACTTTAGGAATAAATGGTAAAGCAAATTTAGCAGCTGTATTATCACTAGACTTTAATGGTAACGGTATTACATTTGGGAATAAAATCATCTCTAAAATGGAAAAATTCGGTATGGATAAGACAAAAAGACCTCTTGGCTCTGAATCTTTGAAAAAATATATCGATGAAAAACATAAAACAGAGGGCGATAAGTATCAACCACTCGCATTTGGTATGGTACACCCAGTCTCTACACACAACTATGAGCTAAGATACTGGATGGGTACTTCAGGTATCAAACCAGACCAAGATTGTACAATTAAACCATTCCCACCACCAACAATGCCACAAAACCTAATTGCTGGAAATATCGAAGGATATTGTGTTGGTGAGCCATGGAATGAGAGAATTGTTCTTAAGAAAAAAGGTTCAACACTTGTAACAAACTACGATATCTGGAACAATAACCCAGAAAAAGTACTCCAAACAAGAGCAGACTTTATAGAAAAAAATCCAGAGACTACAAAAGCTGTAATGAGAGCGGTAATCAAAGCGCAAATGTGGCTCGATGCAAGTTGGGAAAACAGAAAAGAGGCTGCTAAAATTTTAAGTAAGCCACAATATGTAAAAGCACCGGTAAAAGTTCTTGAGAAGTCTATGACAGGTACATTCCAATACCTAAAAGGTCAAGATTCAGAAGCTAACCCAATGTTTAACGTATTTGCAAACTACTACGCGGCATACCCATTTTATAGCCATGGTATGTGGTTTATTACACAAATGTACAGATGGGGACAAATTGACAAAGCAGTAGATATGAAAAAAGTTATCGAGTCTGTATATAAACCTAAACTATTTGAAGAGGTTGCGAAAGAAGTTGGCTATACACTTCCACCAAGTGCTTGGAAAATTGATGGTAAAGATAAATACAACAAATTTATGGATGGAAAAATCTATGACCCTAACAAAGCCGTTGAGTATATCTATAGCTTTAAATCTGGTCATCCAAAAGTGAGCGAAAAAGATCTTAAAGCTGCAAACAGCTGGGAAGGTAGTTTAAAAACTGCGCAACCTGACTATGTATGCCCATACGGTGAAGCAGGATGTGCTGATCCAAAATATGTAACGAAGAAGTAATATAGTTACAATACAAAGCTTTTGCTTTGTGTTTAACTCTGTGTATATTATCCATAGAGTTAAACACATAGCGTGTTGAAACCCGGAATATGCATTAGAATTGCTCGAAATCTGCCAAACACTTGTGCTGTAGGTATTTGTGGAAAACTTGAGGTGCACCCGTAGGTGCATCGATGGTTTCTCCGTAAGTGCCTAC
>CAZQOC010000318.1:0-1727 GCA_964594745.1 uncultured Sulfurovum sp. | reverse complement strand
AGTTGTGATGATGCGTTGGTCATGAGCTTTGAAGAAGGCTTTCGTTTTGATGATGTCAAGGCGCTCAAAGAGCATAATATCGATGTTATTCCACTCATACGAGCTTTGGTAATCTTCTACACAGAGCAGATGCTTGTACGAGGGTTTTTTCATGCTGACCCTCATCCGGGTAATCTGCTTGTATCAAAAGAGGGTAAGCTGATATTGCTAGATTTTGGTATGGTTAAGCGTGTGCCCAACGATACTCGTATTGCTATCATCGAGCTTATTAAAGCAGCGAACGAGCAAGACTATGAACGTTATGTGAGTGCCAGTAAACGTTTAGGTACAGTCGCTTATGATGCACCCACTGCCGAATTGGCAGAATTTACAGAACGTATGTTTGCGATATTCAACAATGATGCCTTGGACAGTGCGAGTATGCAAGAGTTAGCATTTGAAGTACTAGAGCAGACAAGAAATCTACCGTTTAAGCTACCTCAAGAAGCTATTTACATACTTCGTGTAAGTGCTATAATTGAAGGTTTGGGGACTACATATATAGAAAATTTTAACGGTATCAAAGATATCTTGCCTATTTTACAAGAGAATATACCCAGAGCATTAGGTGCCAAGGAGGGCATAATAGAAACAGTTGTTGATGAATTTAAAAATCTCCCAATGGATCTTCGTGCATTTAAAAATGCTTTGTATCGTATTTCAGAAGAGAATCTTGTGGTTGAGGTATCAAACGCGCAGCTTGATGTACTAGAAAATTCATTGAAAGCATTTCTAAAACCGATAATCACAGGTATAATACTCATGATAAGTTCGATTTTTTTACTACTTTATAACCAAGAGTACCGTGACTTAGCACTCATACTCTTTGGGGCAGGTCTTTTGAGACTACTATTTAGAAAAGGATAAACAATGAAAAAAATACTACTAATTACAACACTTGCACTTTCGTTACTCCTTACAGGATGTAAAAATTATGAAAAACCTAAAAAGGTTACGCCTGTAGAGAACTTCAAGCTTAATGCATATTTGGGCACTTGGTATGAGATAGCAAGACTTGAAAATAGTTTTGAAAAAGGAATGGAAGCCATTACAGCAACATACTCCATGAGAGAAGATGGCGGAGTAAAAGTACTTAACAAGGGTTACAAGACGGCTGATAAAAAATGGAGTACTGCAGAAGGAAAAGCGTACTTTGTCAAAGATCCCAATATTGCTTTTTTGAAAGTCTCTTTCTTTGGACCTTTTTACGGTTCATATATCGTTATGGATACCGATTACAAAACCTATACTATGATAAGCGGACCTGACACTTCTTACTTTTGGATACTCTCTCGTACTCCAATACTGAATAAAAAGACGCTCAACAGACTATTAGCCAAAGCTAAAGAGGCAGGATTTGATACATCTAAACTTATTTACCCCAATCAGAGTAAAAACATAAAAGACACAAGTGCTTTAGGTAAAAGTAATGGCAGGTAAAGCACTTGTCATCGTGGCTCACGGGAGCCGCCGAGATGCCTCCAATGATGAAGTTATGGCTCTTGGTCAATCAGTCAAAGAGTTACAAGGATCCAATTATCATACTGTTCTAACATCATTTTTGGAGTTTGCATCGCCGTCGTTTGAAGAATCTCTGCTTGATTGTATCTCAGATGGTGTGTCTGAGATTGTAATCTTGCCTTACTTCCTCGCTTCAGGTAACCATGTCACCAGAGACATCCCTGAAG
>CAZQOC010000317.1:0-1738 GCA_964594745.1 uncultured Sulfurovum sp. | reverse complement strand
TTCTAATTTCTAATTTCTAATTTCTAATTTTATCACACCATATTGTAGCGGTCGATAATTTTCTTCACTCTTTTACGTAAATTTTTGAGTGCATCAACTGCGTCTTTACCCTCTGCCATAAGAGAATCAAACTCATCAAATTGGATTTTAGCTACCCAACCGATTTTAGTATGTCTTTTAATACCAACAAAACGGACTTCACCATAATGTTCTTTTGCCATTTTATAAATTCTGTCTATTCTTTCATCTAATGTTCTAACTTCTTTACTCAATTTTTATCCTTTTTTGCAATATAGCACATCCAAAACCCATGATGAGTGTCTAAGGTTTAGCGTTGCTTATTATAACACAAAACTGTTACACCTTAATCTTCTGCCACTCGCCCCTGTGAAACGTCACCCACAACCACGTAGCTTTCACAAAAGTATCAGATATCATAGCGAGGTAGACCAGCATGATATTGTCAAAATACCATGAGAGTAAAAAGGCAGGGATGATACGTACAAACCAGAGAGAAATAAGATTTATTTTGAGTGTGCGTTTGGTGTCACCTGCACCTCTGAGTGCGCCTGAGAGTACGAAGTTAAAGGCTAGGGGTATTTGGGAGACACCTACGATGCGCAGATACAAACTGGCTTCTTTGATGGTCTGTGTGTCATCGGTAAAGAGCCATACGATTTTTTCTGGCGTAAAGACCATAAAAAATGAGAGGAAAAACATGAAGCCTACCGTGTATTTGAGTACAAGCATCACATCTTCTCTGGCTTGCTCTGGTTTTTTCGCACCCAAACCCTGCCCCATAAGCGCCATCGCAGCGATGGTAAAGCCGATGCCTGGCATAAAGGCAAGTCCTTCCACACGCAACCCTATCTGATAGCCTGCCAAAACAGCCGTACCATAATGTGCGATGATGACCGTAAAAAGCATAAAGCTTCCAAAGGTCAAAGAGCGTTCGAATGATGCAGGTATACCCACTTTAAGTGCACGTTTCATGAGTGACTTTGAGTAGTGCCACATCGGTAGGTAAGGCATTCTTTTAGAGAGGTAAAGCCATATGTAAACCATAAACTCTAAGATGTTAACGATGACCGTACCTACTGCAGCTCCCATGACTCCCAGTTCTGGAAAACCAAGGTTTCCAAAGATGAAAAGGTAATTTAAAAAGACATTTAAAATGATGGAGACTATTTTGACATACATCGGTGTTTTGGTATCACCCGCGGCATTGAGTGCTGTGACAAAAACCAACTTGACAAAGACAAAAGGAAGCATCCATGTAAGCATCTGCACATAGTCTTCACCTAATGCCACAACCTCTGGTGCCGTACCAAACCATACATAGACATAAGAAGCCAGGAAGTACCAAAGCACCATCATAGGCAACGAGAGCATAAAGGCAAACTGTAAGAGTGTAGAGAGCCCTGTGGACGCACGCTTTTTGTGCCCTGAGCCTGCAAAACGAGAGAGCAAAGCAGAGGTACCTACATGCAAGAGTGTCAAGATAGCAAAAACAAACATCAAAGACTGCAACCCTAACCCCACAGCAGCCACAGCAAAAGCAGAGATACGCCCCACCATGATAAGATCTGTCACGACCTGCAACATATCTAACAATGAGTTAATGGCAGCAGGGATGGAGAGTTTGAGGATTTTTTGGTGTTTGGCAGGGAAGAAGCGAAGCACTTTAATGCGTCACTTGTACAATGTACACATACAAAAGAACAATAGTCAAAGAAGC
>CAZQOC010000316.1:0-1742 GCA_964594745.1 uncultured Sulfurovum sp. | reverse complement strand
GCATGAAAGTCAAAAAGAGTTTTGACACTGCATGGTATTTTTGTTTCAAATATTAGTGTATGTTTCATATTAAGAGTATAGCATTTTATTTCCTCTTTTAATCTATCTTTTTTGTCAGTTTATATTTTACCAACGAACAAAAAACATATACCAAAATAACTCAATAATATATACAATGTCTTCTATATAGAAATATCATATAGTACATAAGGAAAAACTGATGAATAATATAACAACTCAAGTAGCTATAGTGGGTGGCGGTGTGGCAGGGGTTACTTCTGCTTCGCATTTAGCACAAATGGGAATAAAAGTTACTCTATACGAAAAGAGAGCCAGTTTGGTAGACGGACCTCCATGGTGTCATTTACATGCAGGGGGAAACCTCTATCGGGAGATATCAGATGAGCAGTGTGTCACTTTGTTAAAACAATCGATTGATTTTGTAAAGTTTTACCCTTATGTTGTAGATTATCGACCTACTGTGATTGCGTTGCCTACAGAAGATAGGGGAACGGTTAAGCAACTATTACCAAGACTCGAACTACTTAAAACCGAGTACCAAAATCTTGTAAGCTTAGATAGAAGCAATAAAGTTTTAGGAGACATCGAGGAGTACTATAGACTCTATAGCCTTGAAAAAATGGAAATACTTAAAACACGGTCCATCGTAGATGAACCTAAAACAATTGATGATTGGATGATACCTGTTGCAAAAAACTTAGACTTTGATACGGTGCAATTTCCGTTAATACTGGTTCAAGAGTATGGGTTGAACATGTTTCGTCTGGCAGCTGGATCTATGTTGGCATTTGGGAATTTGCCTCATGTGAACATTAGAACAGAAACGACCGTAGAGGATATTGAAAAAGAAAATGGAAAATGGAAAGTAAGCTATCGGGATAAACAGCATCAAATGCATGAAGAGCATTTTGATTATCTCATCAATGCTGCAGGCTTTAAGACAGGGGAAATAGATGATATGCTGGGTATCCATACCGAGAGAATGGTTGAATTTAAAGCATCTTATATTAGTAAATGGGATGCTAAAAGTGACATTATGTTTCCTGAAATTATTTTTCATGGAGAACGTGGCACACCTCGAGGTATGGCTCAATTTACCCCTTATCCGGGAGGGTACTTTCAGCTGCATGGTATGACAAATGAGATCACATTGGATAAAGAGGGGCTTGTAAAAAGCAGTGCCACAAGTGCCCAGCCTGTCTTGCAAGATAAATTTATAAAAAGGATAGATGAAGGTTGGGATAGAGAAACGATACATGAGCGAACACAAAATTCCATAAAACATGTAGCACCTTTTATTCCTGCATTTGCTGAGGCAAAGGTTGGTTCAAAACCGCTCTTTGGAGCACAGCAGATACCGGGGGATGACCCAACATTACGTGTAGCAGAAGTCTCATTTCCTGTCGATGACTATGCACGCTGTGAGATAGTTAAAGTATCATCAAGCATAGACATGGCAAAGGCAATTGCACATAATCTTGTTGCGCAGGGGCATCTTGAGTCTGATGTTTTGGATCATTGTGTTTGTAACCATACTGATCTTATGGATGAACGAGAACTTAATAGCCATGCCCAAAAAATAGCTACACAGAGGGGATACCCTTCAATCATGGGTAAACGAAACGTCGAGAAACCGCCTGGAGTAAACAATTTAGAAAGGATACATCATGAAAAAGCGTATATGGATAGTCGGTGCGAGCAGCGGCATTGGGCTTGAACTT
>CAZQOC010000315.1:0-1759 GCA_964594745.1 uncultured Sulfurovum sp. | reverse complement strand
CTACGGCATAGGAGAGCCAGTTTTTGATCTCAGGATCCATTTTCTCTTCATACTTGAGTGTAAAGGGGGTATGCAGCAGCGAACAGGAGCTTGATACAATGATATTTTCTTTTTTTACATGCTTGGCGAGTTCTTCAAGCAATTGTGTGGTCTTGGTGATGTCATTTTTCCAGATATTTCTGCCATCAATGACCCCGGCAATGAGTTTTTTACCTGATGTTGCAAGTGTTTCCAGGCTTTCAAGGTTTTTCTTCCCATGGACAAAGTCAAGCCCAATCCCCCATACCGGTGTGTGTACCAGAATGTTTGTGGCTTCTTTCGCGTGTTCAAAATAGCTTGTGACAATGATACGAAGCCTGTCAGATACTGCACAGAGAGTATCGTAGCAGGGTTTAATGAGACTCAATACTTTTGGTTCTATATCTTTTACAAAAATAGGCTCATCTATCTGTACGGTGACCACTTCATCAAGTTTGGCTATCTCTTGAAGCAGGGCTTCGTACACAGGAAGAACTTTTCCTAGAAGTGCGTAGGTATCTCCTTTATCCACTCGTTTGGAAAGGCCCAGGAATGTGATGGGTCCTATGAGGTTGATCTTTGTTGTTATTCCTAGTGCTTTTGCTTCTTTGTATTCATTGAGTATTTTCTCTGCATTGAGTGTGTAGGTATCCTCAAGTGAAAGTTCAGGCACAATATAATGGTAGTTGGTATTGAACCACTTGGTCATTTCCATGGCGACGGCATCGTTATTGCCTCTAGCCATAGAGAAGTAACGTGTTTCATCCTTCAGATCTCTAAAACGTGCCGGTATGGCACCTAACATAATGGCAGTATCAAGCATTGTATCATAGTATGAAAAGTCATTGGATGCGATAAAGTCAATACCTGCTCCTTTTTGATAGTTCCAGTGTCTTGCCTTGAGTGTAGATGCTGTTTTTTGTACTGTGCTGAAATCAGTTTTTCCCGACCAATAGTTTTCCAATGCTTTTTTGAGTTCTCTTTGTTCCCCGATTCTTGGGAATCCTACGATGTAATTTTTAGACATATGTCATCCTTTGTTTATGCATAAATGTTGGATAAAACGCAGCATAGGACACCCCTCATCGTATATGATGTATAACGGTGGGAAATCCCATCCTACGCTAAAAGTGTTGCTGATATGAATAAGGTTTTTATGATAAAGAGAGTTGTGGAGGATGTACACCCGTACGTCTAAACGCATAAAACGTTGTATAGTACGGACATCTTGGGATGTAGTGGTGCAAAAGCAGCGCTAGTCTGGTTTTGAGTTTGAAGAAACAGTTACAATGGCATGCTTTTATGGGAAGCAAAGGAGAATGAGACATGGCATTAAATAGTCGTAAAAATAATGTTGACATGTATCCTCCTTTAAAATGTTAAGTAATTATAGCAAACTATTTGTCATTCTCAAGTGTATACTCTTTAAAGTACACACGAATGGGGTCATCTGAAATGAAAAATTTATCTGAATACACTTGTGTTTTCATAAGATATGTTTTACTTTTCACTTCATCAAATGTTTTATAGTACAGCACAATCAGTCTAGCTCTACTCGATATTTTCTTACACTCTTCAATATCCAGATAATATTCTCGTTCCATATGTAAAAATTTATAACAGTTCTTAGAACCGATCTTATAGATTTTTTTCTGATGGGTACGTTTTTTTTCTGACTCTTTTTGCTTTTGTAAAAGTACTCTTTTTTCATCTAACTCTTGTAAAATTTTACTTTTTTCTT
>CAZQOC010000314.1:0-1784 GCA_964594745.1 uncultured Sulfurovum sp. | reverse complement strand
TTTCCCATCTTCTTAAAAAACAACTCATGGCTAGGACTTTTAATCGTGATACCTTTTACGCCATATTTCTTCTCTTCTTTGATGTCAAATCCTTCTTTGAGGGTCTCATGTAAACGTTTGCTTACCCAGTTAAAGATTTTGCCTCTACATGCCATTTTGGTTGACATAAGCATGGGGGTTGTCATATTATGTTCAGAGTTTTTGACAAGTGTCCCACCTATTCGGTTGCAGGCGTCAAATCCAGAGAGTTTCATCTTGTCTATGTTGAAGTCCAGTATGGCTCTTGCCTTGCGTACTTCCATACCATCTAGAACACGTAAATGCCATGAACCATTGAGATTATTTGCTACTATAGGTTGGGTGTAAAGTGCTGTCACTATAGCTAAAATAGGAGCTATTTTATAAAACATGAAAAACTTCCTTGTAAATCTATTTTCGGTATTATAATGCAGATTAAACAATGGAGTATAAATGAGATTATTTTTTTCTTTTTTATTTGTATGTAGTACACTTTTAAGTGCTGAGATAAAACTTACCCCAAAACAAGCCAACTTTGTAGCTAAAAAAGTATGGCAAAATGAAGGTGCAGGAAAAGACAAATATCTCATTTGGTGGAACAAAGGTGAAGACTTTGCAAGTTTAGGTATAGGGCATTTTATATGGTTTCCTAAAGACCATACTGAGCGTTTTAGAGAGGTTTTTCCTATGGTCGTAGCGTATATGCAGGATAACGGTGTGGCACTTCCGGTATGGCTTACACCTAAAACCGACTTTCCATGGCAGACAAAAAAGGCATTTTTTGCAGCAAAAAAAGAAAAGAGCAAGCGATATATGGAGCTTTTTAACCTCTTAAAGTCAACGATGCCCTACCAGGCAGGGTTTATGGCAGACAGGCTCAACGCTGCACTTCCTGCTATCCTCTCTACCATCCAAGATGAAGCAAGAAAAAAACGCATAGAAGAACGTTTCAATCACATGCTTTACACAAAAAATGGAGAGATAGATGAAAGAGGTCTCTACATACTGCTTGACTATACCAACTTCAAAGGCGAGGGGACACTTAAAAGCGAACGCTACCATGGTCAGGGCTGGGGACTTTTACAAGTACTGGAACATATGGATATGAGCGTAAAAAATAAATATAAATCATTTGCAAACGCTGCCAAAGCGATGTTAAGCAGACGTATCAAAAACTCACCTCCTGCTCGTGGCGAAGAAAGATGGCGTAAAGGGTGGAATGTGAGACTGGATACGTATTGGAAGTAAAAATGCTAAAATTACAATTTTCTTACTATCTTGATAAAATCAGTAAATACGCAGGCTATCTCTCTGCTGTTCTTGTCGTGATACTCTCCCTTTTGGTTGTTTATGATGCAGCGATGCGTTATCTTTTCTCGGCAGGGTCTATTGCTTTGCAGGAAGTGGAGTGGCATCTGTTTGATGTGGTGTTTTTGCTTGGGCTTACTTATGCGTTGAAACATAAAAAACATGTCAGAGTGGACATCTTTTTTGAGCGTTATACGCCTGACACACAAGCCATGGTGCAGATACTCTCTATGTTGTTGCTTCTGATACCGTTTTCGTTACTCTTTTTGGTCGATGCGCTGGATATGACTATGCAGAGTTACCTACAGCATGAAGTCTCATCAGACCCGGGAGGGTTGACGAACCGTTGGATGATAAAGGCGATGCTTGTGGTGGCATTTGTACTTTTACTACTTCAGGCACTCTCGGAAGTCCTCAAAGCATACCATCAGTTAGAGAATAAAACAGCACTTTTTAAA
>CAZQOC010000313.1:0-1789 GCA_964594745.1 uncultured Sulfurovum sp. | reverse complement strand
ATAACCTTCGTAAAGTGATGGATGAGATTTATGGGGAGGAGAATTTTGTTGGACAGTTTATTTGGAAGTCAAGACAAAATAAAGACAATCGTAATAAAACAGGTGTTTCTATTGATCATGAATACATTTTATGTTATTCAAAGAATTATGAGTATAGAGCATTAATAGGTAGTGAAAGGAAAATAGAACAATACAAGAATCCTGATAATGATGCTAGAGGAAAATGGGTTAGTGGTAATATGGTCGGTTTATTATCTGAAGATTTAAGACCAAATTGTCATTATAATTTAATAAACCCTGAAACAAATATTGATTATGGAAAGCCTAAAATGGGCTGGAGATATGACCAAAAAACTATGAATAGACTTATTAAAGAAAAAAGGATTTTATGGCCTTCTTCTGCAGATGGAAGACCTAGAAGAAAGGTTTTTTTAAATGAATTATCTGATGAACTTGCTGGATTTTCTTCTATTGTTGGTGACAAAATATTTACAAGAAATGGAACAGTTGAAATTGAAGAATTATTTGAAACAAGATATTTTGATTTTCCAAAACCAACTGCATTATTAAAAGAGTTTATTAAGCAAACAACAAAGGATGATGACATCATCCTCGACTTTTTCGCAGGAAGTGGCACAACAGCCCATGCAGTGATGGATTTAAACAAAGAAGATGATGGAAACCGAAAATACATCCTAGTCCAACTCCCTGAAGCTACTGATGTGAAGAGTGAAGCCTACAAAGCATGGTACACCAAAATATCTGACATCACCAAAGAACGCATCAAAAGAGCCATGCAAAAGCTAGACTACAAAGAAGGCTTCAAGTCCTTTAGGCTGGACAACTCCAATTTCCAAATCTTTAAAGAGGTCAAAAAACGACCAGATATGAGCTACGAAAAGATAGAAGAGATGCTCAAGATGAGTATGTTTCATGAGAACATACTCACCCAAGGCGCCAAAGAGCTAGACATCGTCTATGAAGTAGGGCTAAAAAATGGCTTTACCTTGAGTGCCAAAGTAGATGAGGTGAAAACAGATAAGTACAGTTTTATGACGCTTAGTGAAGAGGAGAGAGTCTTTTACTTTAGCTTTGACAAAAAGATAACAGGTGACATCGTACATGATGTACCTAAAGATGCCAAGCTTATCTGCTATGAAAAGGCATTGACTACTAATGTGAAGTTGAACTTGCGTGAGAATTTGGATTTGGAGGTGTTGTAGATGTCAGAAATCAAAGTATGCTATAATCAAAAAAAAGGAGCTTTTCATGAAACTGTCTATCAATGTACCTGATAATATATTTTTTGGTATTAACCAAACAGAACAGAGTTTAACTAAGTTGCTCAAAGAAAAACTTGCCTTAGAACTCTATACTTCGCATCAAATCTCTTTAACCCAAGGAGCTAAGCTAGTCTCTATGGATATTTATGATTTTATGACTTTACTACATAAAAATAATATAGAAGTTATAGGCGATTATGATATAGAGAGCGAAGTAAGTAATGCTAAAGAACTTTTGGCATGATCATTGGTGATAGTTCTGCTTTAGTGGCTTTGTCCATCATGGGTAGATTAGATTTACTTGAAATAATTTTTGGTGAAATTTATGTCCCACAAGCTGTTTATGATGAAGTAGCCGTATCTGGTAAACCAGAGGGTATTAAACTCAAAAAATTTTTAAAAGATAAAGTTGTAAATGCAGAGGTAGGCATTAGTAAAATGGGTCTTGGGTTTGGTGAATTGGAAGCTATATCTCTTTACAAAACTATGAATGCTCAATTTTTGTT
>CAZQOC010000312.1:0-1804 GCA_964594745.1 uncultured Sulfurovum sp. | reverse complement strand
GTTAGTCGATCACAGTGAATACAATCTGTATCAGATAGGGGAGTTACTTCCCCAAGCAAATTTAAAACTTTTAAATATTACTAACAAACATCTACTCGAAGAAATATTTGAAGAAGTGCATCCTGATATTGTGATACATGCCGCAGCATATAAACATGTGCCTGTCTGTGAAAATAATCAAGAGACGGCTGTTTATAATAATGTCTATGGCTCAAAAAATGTGATAGATACGAGTATCAAATATGCTGTGGAAAAAGTAGTGCTTATATCTACAGACAAGGCCGTCCGCCCTACGAACGTTATGGGTGCAACCAAGCGAGTCACAGAACTATATGCACAGAACATTATCTCTACATCAAATACACAAAATAAAAAAACAGAGATAGTCGCTGTGCGTTTTGGAAATGTTTTAGGATCGAGCGGATCTGTCATCCCTAAGTTCAAAGCACAAATAGAAGCGGGGGAAGCAGTTACAGTAACCCACCCTGAAATCACACGTTATTTTATGCTTATCCCAGAGGCATGCCAACTGGTATTACAAACTGCAGCCATCGCTAAAGGGGGAGAACTTTTCATTTTAGATATGGGTGAACCCATCAAAATAGTAGATTTGGCTAAGCAGATGATTCGCCTGTATGGCAAAGAAGATGAAATAGAAATAATTTTTACAGGTTTGCGACCAGGAGAGAAACTTTATGAAGAGTTGTTACTAGATGAAAGTGAACAAAAAACAAAATATAGTTCTATATTTATAGCGAAACCTACTCCTTATGATATTACACAATTAACTCACGATATTGAGGTACTCTTAGAGAGTGAAGATAAGGTGGCAGCATTACAAAAAATTGTGCCAGAGTTTACAAGAAAAGGTTCGTTATAATCTTTATATGGATTTTAAATCCAAACTATTATTAAAAGGAAAAAGAATGTTTAAAAAAATGATTGCTGGGGTACTGGTATTTGGTATGAGTTCACTGTTTGCTATGAGTTTGTCTGCACTGAACAGTGCATCTAAAGCGGAGCTTATGGAGATTAATGGGATTGGTGAAGTAAAAGCTGCTGCTATTATTAAAGAGAGACGTCATGGTAAATTTAAGTCGTTTGAAGATGTTCAGAGAGTTGAAGGCATCGGTGAACAGACTGCAGATAACATTAGACGGGGCGTTAAAAATAGTGATGATGTAAAAAAAGTAGCTAAAAAGACAAAAACAAAAGCGAAGAAAAAAGCATCTAAAAAAACAAAAAATTCTAAAAAAGATGTAGAAGAGAAAGCAAGTAAAAAAGCGAAAAAAACAAAATCTAAAGCAAAAAAGTTGGCTAAAGAAAAAGCAGAAAAACCGACTAGAAAACGTAAAATAAAGTCTATGGATGAGAAGAAAAAAGAGCTAAAGTCTAAAGCAAAGAAAACTAAAAAGACGAAGTCTAAAAAGAAAAACTAGTTTTTTGCGTAAGAGTGTTCAGAAATGGCACTCCTACGTATCGCAAACGGCAAAGCCGCCCTACGGGTTGAGTGCGATACTTGTCACACCATCTCTGAACACATTTTTTATTACAAATCATCTTAACCACAATTTCGCTACAATCACATAATTTATTTCAAGGTTATGATTATGACAGTGACACGTTTTGCACCTAGTCCTACAGGGTATTTACACATTGGAGGGCTACGAACTGCTCTTTTTTCTTGGCTTACAGCACAGCATAATAAGGGTGAATTTTTACTTCGTATAGAAGATACTGACATGGCGCGTAATTCTGAAGAAGCCAAAGATGCCATCTTGAAAGCTTTTGAGTGGGTAGGGAT
>CAZQOC010000311.1:0-1826 GCA_964594745.1 uncultured Sulfurovum sp. | reverse complement strand
AACACTTCCTTGTTTTTGTTCTCTCATTCACCTTTTACAGAAGAGCCTCCCCCCCCCATATCTCCCTAGATATAACTTCCTTGTTTTTTACGAGGCTCTTTGATTTTCTTATACTCACTCAAAACCTAATCAAACGAACTTTACGATAAAATACTTCTAATAATTAAATAGGAACAACTATGTCTAAAAAAATTGCCTCGGCACGTATCTCTACAAAGAGTTCTCAACTGTTACAGGATCTTAATAATTCATTGCCTTTTGATAAAGTGCTTTACCATGAGGACATTGAAGGGTCACGTGCGCATGCGTATATGTTGTGTGAACAGGGAATTATTTCTAAAGAAGACTATAAACAGATAGAATCAGCTCTATATGAGATACTAGGTGAAGTGGAGGCTGGTGCATTTAAACTCGATGGGGATGATGAAGACATTCATATGGCGATAGAGGGTAGACTGACTGAAAAAGTAGGAGATGCTGGTAAGCGTTTACACACTGCTAGAAGCCGTAACGATCAAGTGGCACTTGATTTTAGACTCTATGTACAGAACAATACAAAAGCAATCGCTGAGCTACTTTTAGAAAACATAGAAACACTTGTGAAAGTCGCAGAACAAAATGCCGAGACGATGCTTCCTGGGATGACACACTTGCAACATGCCCAGCCGATAAACTTTGGTTACCATATGTTGGCGTATGCAAGTATGTTTAAACGTGACTATGAGCGTTTTATGAGCTCTTATGAGCGTAACAACTACTCTCCTATAGGTTGTGCGGCATTGGCAGGTACACCGCATAAGATTGACCGTCAGACTACTTCTGACAAGTTGGGCTTTAATGCACCTACGCTTAACTGTTTAGACACGGTAAGTGACCGTGACTTTGCGTTGGAGATACTTTTTAACATCAGCACGATGATGATGCATATGAGTCGCTTGAGTGAAGAGCTCATCTTGTGGTCTGCGGCTGAGTTTAAGTGGGTGACGCTGAGTGATAGACATGCGACGGGAAGCTCCATTATGCCACAAAAGAAAAACCCTGACATTCCTGAACTGCTTCGTGGTAAAACAGGACGTGTTAATGGTAACCTAGTAGCACTTCTTACTGTCATGAAAGGTTTACCTCTTGCGTATAATAAGGATATGCAAGAAGATAAAGAGGGTGTGTTTGATTCTGTACGAACTGCAACGCTGTCACTGCAAGTACTCGAAGAGATGATAGCAGATATGACTGTCAATGCTGACAAAATGGAAGCGGCCTGCATGGTAGGACATTTGTGTGCTACAGACTTGGCAGACTACCTTGTAAAAGAGCAGGGCTTACCGTTCCGAGATGCGTACCACATCACAGGAAATGTTGTGAACTTAGCAGAAGAGAAAGGTTTAGACATTTCTGAGCTTTCATTGCAAGAGTTGCAAAGTATAGATAGACGTATAGGTGAGGGTGTAGTTGCATTGCTAGACAACCGTGCTTCTATGAATGCCCGTCAATCTGAGGGTGGTACGGCTACTGTTAGGACGTTGGAGCAGGTGGAGAGTTTGAAGGGTTGGCTCAGTAAAGAAAAATAGGTATAATAAATCAAAAAGGAGTTTCTATGCATATTCAATTAGATATTAATGAAAAAAATGCAGATTTCTTTTTGCAATATTTGGATTCTCTCAAAGAGGGTATCATAAAAAAGATGGTGATAACCGATGATTCTAGAAGTTTTATGGTGAGTAGTGTAGAGGAAGTGCGTAAACAACTTGATGATGCTGAAACAAATGCAGACTACAAAGAGCATGATGATTTTTGGAAAGAGATGGGTGTAAGCTAGTTTGATGAGA
>CAZQOC010000310.1:0-1833 GCA_964594745.1 uncultured Sulfurovum sp. | reverse complement strand
TGTCAAATTATAAACGAATATTTTTAGATGGATACAGCTATTACATTACTATAGTAACCTATGAACGTAACCCTATCTTGCTACAGCATATCCCACTTTTACGTGAGAGTTTTGCTTATGCCAAAACAAAGTTCGATTTTAGGTTAGATGAGATTGTTATATTGCCTGACCATTTTCATATGATACTCACTGTTTCAGAAGCCAAAACGTACCCTAAAATCATCTCTAGCATTAAACGCTATTTTTCACAACGATGTGACGAACGATTTACGAAGCATATACTACAAAGTCATAGCCGTACAAAACAAGGTTACAATCCTGTGTGGCAAAAACGCTACTATGAACATACCATACGAGACCATAAGGACTATGGAGAAAAAAGAACATATATGTATCATAACCCTGTGAAGCATGGGTATACTCAAAATGTTGAAACATGGGAGTATGGTTCTTTTAATCGTTGATATTATTGGATTTTGATTGCCCTGCAGTTGTAATTGTGATTTGACGTGTGACATGGTCACACCTACGCGAATACATATACGATTGTGTCATCGTGGGTTTGACCATGTCAAACGCAAGATGGAGTTATATGACTTTTTATGCACTGGTAGAACAGACAAACAAGGAACTAAAAGTTTGAGAGGTGGCAATTTTTTGAGAAGAAAAAGGTAGAATAGTATAAATAAGTCAAAGGAAAAAAATGAAAGTGATCATCGACCTCATTGAAGATGTTAGAGAACAAATAGGCAATCAAGAAGCATACGAAGTCACTGCCGGACTGCTGAAAACTGACCCAAACGATGCCAATAGGCTGATCTATGCAGGGGAAGCGCCACTCAATACCTATACACTTGAAAGAGAAGCAAGACAATTACGTCTTCAAATAGACGGTAGTGATACAAAATTGACCATTGGAGAGCTTATTCCTTCTCTTTTGATACTTGATATGGATGCTATGATGTTCGAGGTTAGAATGGATGTAAATGCAGCGTATAAAAATATGGAGATCGTTGGATTTGGTAAAAATGATGAGCAGAAGAGGTATATCTTGTTCATCAAGATATAAATCTTCTATAGATGTCTATGCGTAGACGGATTCTTTTTTGAATTCTTTTGCAAGGAGTGCATAGAAAAGCGCTCTATATTTGTTCCTGTTGGCACTGCCCATCGTTTCGCAGACTTTTTTGATGGCTGCATCCAGCGTGGCATCATCTTCTTTGAGTCCCAGTTTTTTCTGCAAGAAGTTCTTTTTGACCGTATCGAGTTCGGAAGACTGGGAACATGCGATGGTCTCAGAGTCTTTTTTATAAATGGACGGCCCCAGACCGACAGTCACTTTTTCAATAAGATCAGCAGAGAGGCTCAGCCCCAATTTTTTAGCTTCAGCAGTGTATTGTGCAATTTTTTCGTCTCTTTTACCCATAGTTTGTCCTTTTTATAAAAATTTAAAACAATTAATTATAGCTATAAAATGCAACTAGGTCAAATACTGAGGTTTTTGTGCCAGAAGTATCCAGTTCATACTCAGTTTATGCGTACGTGAAAAATAAGCGATGGATTCATAAGGGATCTTTTGTCGTTTTTTGATCACGGCATAATATTGGGGATCCAGGTTTAATGCGAATGCAATGTCTTTGTCCAGGATCTTTTCTTTTTTGCTTTGTGAGGAGAGCACGGTTTTTATTCTTTGTATGACGTCGTAAAAATCTATCATGGGTGTCCTTCATAATGTTATGAGGGTATGATAGTATGTTTTTAAAAACAGAGGCAAAAGTCTGTCAAATTGACATACTTTTTTAAAGCAGATCAGTTTTTGGTACTGTCTATTTC
>CAZQOC010000309.1:0-1856 GCA_964594745.1 uncultured Sulfurovum sp. | reverse complement strand
CTGGGACTTCAAACTTATCTCCAGCATGTACTGTTTTTTCTATCACTTTGCCTGTTTCAAGATTTTTAATCTTCATACGCACAAATGCTGCACCTTTTCCAGGCTTAACATGTTGAAACTCTGTTACCCTAAACGGGTTTCCTGTAATCTCGAGTCTTGCACCTTTTTTAATGTCACCCATTCCGATTGTAGCCATACTTAGCTCCTTAAATTTTATCAATGATTATAGCAAATGCTTGGTTAAAAAGCTTACAACGAGACGATGTATCGTGATATGTTAAAAAATAAGGAGAGAAAAGATCAAACCTCCTCCCCATAAGGAGAGAAGAAAATTATTTTGTGATGGAGATATTCTCTTTTAAATCACATTCTTTTGGTTCAAAGTCCATCGCTTTTGCATTGTCCATCAACACAGGAACAAAAAATAAAGAGACAAATACCGCAGCAACCGTACCAGAAATAAGTGCTACACCTAGCCCACCAAATACTGGGTCACTTGCTAAAAGCGCTGAACCCAAGATAATGGCTACTGCTGTCAGCATAATGGGCTTTGCCCTCGTTGCAGCAGCCACAGCAATAGCTCTACGTTTCTTCAAGCCATGACACTGCATCAATGATTTTGCAAAATCAATTAACAATAATGAGTTCCGCGAAGAAATACCAATCAATGCAATAAATCCAATCAATGAGGTCGCCGTCAGGAAAAAGGTCTCTGTTGTAAATAAATTGGCAACCCAATGCCCAACAATCACCCCAATGAGAGAAAGGAAAGAACCAAGTAACACAATACCAGAGATAGCAAAACTTTTATAATATATCACCAATAAAAGGAATATCAGTACCAATGCTGAAATAAATGCTGCACCGAGGTCTTTAAACGTATCAAGTGTTACTTTCATTTCCCCATCCCAACGTAATAAAAACTTTTCATGCGTGTGTTTATCTTCTAAGTACAAATCAAACATATAGGTTGAGAATGGTGCTTTTGTAACAATATAATCTTTTGAAAATTTTTCTATCATAGCTTCTCGTGCGTCCAGTAAAGGATATACTTGAGAAACCATATCAGTCTCTGCTACGACATTGGTCATACGAGATAAATCTTTATGCATAATCATATAATTTGACATCACTTTTTTAATAGTAACCACTTCAGAAAGTGGTACCATCATACCGCGCATATTCATCAAGTTTAGAGAAGAGAGCTTACTCTGCAATGCAGCTTCCGATGAAACTGGCAGCATTTTACTCTCATTGTCCAATACTAAAAAAACACCTATTTGGTCAGGAGAATTCTTAGAGTTTTTATGTCCAATAACCATCCCTTCAAAGGCAAGGTACAAAATATTATTAACCTGTTTGACACTGAGTCCTGAACGTGCTATTTTTTCTTTATCAGGGATAAGGTCATATTTTTCAAAGTTTTCATCTGCTAGTAAATCAATATCAACCAAACCTTTTGTGTTAGACAATACATCTGCTACATCTACAGAAAGATCACGTATTTTAGAAAGATTTTCACCATGCACTTCTACCACGATAGACGCGAGCGTCGGAGGACCTGAAGGTTGTTCAATCAACTTAATATTTGTACCTCGTACAAGTGGGACACAGGTATTCTGAATCACTGGTCTTAAGCGTTGTACCATTAAGAATGAAGGTTCTTTTCTATGATGTTTATCGGTCAAATTTACGGAAATTTCCGCTACATTTTCTGTATGTTTCATACTTGCACCCTTCACAAGTCCAGCATAATCGAGTGGGATACCTTGTCCTAAGAAAAGTTCCATATTCATCACTTCTTTTTCTTTTTTCAAAATATTAATCACACATGAGCTTACCTGTTTGGTTTGTTC
>CAZQOC010000308.1:0-1883 GCA_964594745.1 uncultured Sulfurovum sp. | reverse complement strand
AGATGGAACGTAAAGTATTTTTTTCATTTATGAAAGCAGCAATTATTTTTTTAAGCGGTGCAGTGGGTTTCGAATTATTGGGTGCAAAAGAATCAAGTTTACATAGTGCGGATACCCTTTTGTACTGTACGTATTATACGATAGAAGAGAGTCTGGAAATGTTTGGAGTGATTTATCTTATATGGATATTATTAAATCTTTTAACGGGAAGAACATTGGAAATAAGTAGTAAAAAGTAAATATTATTTATTTTGAATAAACTCAATAGTCTCCTCGACAACTTTTGCATCATATAAAATACGTCTATGTCCTAAACCATGTGTCGTTCTTAGTACTGCCCAAGACCACTTTTGGCATAACTCTTTAGCATTTTCTATATTGACTTCTTTATCTTCACTGTCATGAAAGATGAGTGTAGGTACATGAAATTTGGAGTGAAAAATATCTTCTAGATCTTTACCATATATTTCAAATCTTTGTTTATTGTATTGCCAAGTATACTGCTTCATCCTTTCTAAGATATTTGAGGGTACACCCAGTTGTTCTCCAAAACGTTTTAAAATCGTATTGACATTATGGATGGGTGCTATAAAAAAAAGTTTTTTAGTACTGAGTCCCAAATTGGAAGCGACAGTCACTGCGGCACATCCAAAAGAGTGCGCTATGATACATTCTACTTCGCCCACATGGTTTAATATCGCTTGCACGCTGTCTGCCCAACTTGCCAAGTCAGATAGTTTTCCATTGCTTTGTCCATGACGAATAGCATCATAAGAGATGACTTGATAATTGTGTTTGAGTAAGAGATCAGTAAAATGGCTCATACTTTTTGATGTACTAGACCATCCATGCACTAAAAAGACTATGGGGTGATTTTTATCACCCCATTTGTATCCTTGTAATGTGACATCTTCATAGAGTTCAATAGTGAATTTTTTGGCTTTGGGTAGTGGCTTTTCATTGGGATTATTTTTTTTTGTTTTGTTAGGATGATGGAAGAGCCTATGTGCTGAGATTACCGCCAAAGAAGGAAATAAACGGCTGGTGATAGCAAAATAAAGACGTATAAGTATAAGTTCGAGTTTACCATGCATTTTATGCTCCTTTTTACTATTATAGTATAATGAGGTGTAGATTTTCAATCTGAAATATAATTAAGCATTGTCCAAGGAGCCTAAAATGGTAAAACAAATAATAAGTATGTTTGGATTATTTTTAATGGTAGGATGTGGTGGTTCTGAAGATAATAGTCCACAAAATCAAGTTCTATTAAATAATAAAGCGATGGCAGTATATAACCAAGCCTATCAGGAAAACTATGCTGCAGACAGCATAGATGAGATAGAGACACATGCACATGATGCCTATGTGTTGTTAGATACTTTTGGGAGTGGTGTGGTTTCACATATCCCAAATATCAAAGCTAATGGGAATAAAATAGGTGGCTACATCTCTGCTGGAACTGGAGAAAACTATAGAGATGACTTTGCAGTATTAGAGCCTTACCTTACGCCTACAGCATGGCCACAATGGCCAGATGAGTTTTTTGTCTCAGAGACAACAACTGGCATACTCCCCATTATGAAGAAACGCATAGACAAGATGGCATCAGCAGGTGTGGACTGGGTGGAGTTTGACAACATGGACTGGCTAGATGCAGATACACGTCTCCAATACAATCTTTCTGCTACGGTAACAGAAGCAAAAGCATACATCAACGCACTATGTGACTATACCCATAGTAAGGGGATGAAATGTATGGCGAAAAATAGTGTGGATGGTTTTGCGCAGTTTGATGGTGTACTGTATGAGTCTTATCCTAACGAAAAGAACTGGTGGGATAATGATGGTACACGTCAATTTTTAAGTGCTGGAAAACCTGT
>CAZQOC010000307.1:0-1891 GCA_964594745.1 uncultured Sulfurovum sp. | reverse complement strand
AGTATCTGTTGCAGAGTTGCTTGAGCAGCCTACCAAAAGTAAAGTGGCGGTTAAAGTTGAGCCTATAAAATATTTTTTAATCATTGTAAATTCCTTTGAACTGTTATTTTTACAGCGCAAAGTATAAAAGGGTTTTGTTACTTTTATGTTACTTTAGTGAGATCCAGACTGACGGTTACTATATTATTTTGAACTGTGAGTTTCTTGGGGATATCAAGTTGCGTACAGAGCTTTTCTACAATGTGAAGACCTATGCCCAGTCCTCGATCACTCTCTTTGTAAAAACGCTCAAATACTTTGGATGGTCTTTTGATCCCGTAGCTGCTGTTGGAGATAGAAAGTATATTGTCTTGGGTTTGTATGCGGATAAACCCGGAGCTTGTGTTGTATTTACATGCATTGTTTAAAAGGTTGTAGATCACCCTTGCCAGAGCGTTTTTATCACTTTTTATAATTAAAGTATGGATATCTACTTGCCAATCAAGATAGTCATATAAAGGCGTAAAGAAAGCTACCTGCTCCCTAATGACCTCTTTAAGATCGAACCTCTCTTTTTCAAAAGCCATTTCTTTGAGGTAGGTATCGAGGTTGTGATGCAGCATGGAAATGGTTTTTGCACTGTTGGAGATGCTTTCTACTTCTTCATTTTTTGCGTCCATCATTTTCAGGCTGATGAGAATTGAAGTCAGAGGCGTATTGAGGTCATGGATGACATCTTTGATGAACACCTCGAGCAACTGCAGTGATTGCCGCAATGGACTCAGTACATAGAGGGAGAATAGAAGCGAGATGATAACCGCGATCAGGCTCAAAAAGAAAAACTGCCATAAGATAGATGTTTTGATCTCGTTCAAAAGAGAGTGATACTTTGAAATGGGATAAAATATCTTAAGAAGATCATCGTCGCTTTCGGACAGGGGTATAAGTATGTACAGGGAGTCTTTTGACGTATGGAGTTCATAGAGTTTACTGTGTTTGTCTTTTGCCACAATATCGATATCGAAACGGTCATCATCAAAGAACAGACTATAGTTTTTCATCTCTAAAAATAGATTCTCCTTTAAATGTTCTTCTTCTATTTTGTAATAATAATAAAAGATAAAAGACAAGAACAGTTCGATGACAAGAAAGAACAATAAAAAACTTTTGAGCAATGACTCTTTTTCAGATAATTTGATACCCCACTCCTCGTATATTTTTGATCTGGATATCAAGGTTCTTTTTCAATTTGGCGATATTCACCCGTAAAGCCAGATCTGAAGGCTTTTCCAATAATAGCATCAGTTCATCTTTGGTAGCAGGATTTGGGTAGTGCTTGAGCAGCGAAATAAAGATATGTTTTTGCACATCTCCTAAATGAACAGCGACACCGTTGTTATAAATATTTTCTGATTTGATATCGATTTCAAATTCCTTGTATTTGATCTTTTCTTTCAGTGCACTGGTCTTGGCTTTGATTCTGACAAGCAATTCTTCAGGATCAAAAGGTTTTTTGAGGTAGTCGTCAGCACCGGCTATGAATCCCTGGGTCACAGATGCAATATCTACCAGAGCACTGATAATAATTGTGGGTGTAAAATCATCAGCTTCTCTCAGTGCGCTGAGAAGGTCAATGCCATTCACCAGAGGGACATTGATATCAAAAAGATACAGATCATACTTGTGTGCATAGCTTAGATCTATAGCCTCTTCACCATTTTTTGCCCAGTCCACCTGATAGCCTTGATGCACAAGATACTTGATAAGCGTTTTTGACAAAACCGGATCATCTTCAAGAAGCAGAAGTTTACTCAAAATGCACTCCTATATTTATAGACAAGATATGTCTAAAAGTCGAATGGTTGAGCGTATGGGCATAGTTGATTGAAACATAAAGATCTTTGGTGAAATT
>CAZQOC010000306.1:0-1894 GCA_964594745.1 uncultured Sulfurovum sp. | reverse complement strand
AAGGGGAAGATGACAAAGCGAAGGTCGTCACCTTGCTGGAAAAAACAGGCATCGCAGCAGTACCCGCTAGAGCTTTTTTTAAAGACAGTAAAGGCATTAACCTGGCAAGGTTTTGTTTTTCTAAGAAAGAAGTAGAATTGGATGAGGCTATTGAGAGGTTAAAAAAGTTGTCGTAATAGTTTGTGTAAGGGTGTGTGATTCACCTGCTTCTAGTGTCACTGTGTCATCTAAGACATTGGCACTCTCAACACAGAGCATCTGAGTGTGGTTTGCAAGGTCTGCCATATTACTCGCTAATTCTTCTGCAGGATTCCACACAACGATAGTCTCTGTACCTTCTGTGTGGATATTGTGCTCTATATTCATATTGTTTACTATGATATCAGTATCAACACCTTTGTAGATGCGGTCTACCTCTTTACTAAAGTCTATGTCGCCCTGTTGAACTGCAAATGCATTTTGTGTTTTATCGAAGTAAGACTTACCTTCTAGTCCATCTACAGTTGTCTTAGAGATGTCATCTATGGTTAAGTAGGTATGTAATGCTGAAGAGATCGTGAATGGTTTAGTACCCACATTCTGACTTCTAAGTTCTAACCTAAGTTCATTACCCACATAGACATCTAACGTTAGCTTGAAGGCATGTGGCCAGAGTGCAAACGTCTCTTTTGTACTCTCTAGGCTTAGTGTGACTTTACTCAGACTTTCATCTAACACTTGAGTACGCTCATCGTGCCACACACTTGTACGTGCAAACCCATGGTTAGGAAAAGTGTTATCTTGTTCGTTCGCACCAAACCAAGGCCAGCAGATAGGTATGCCACCTCTTATGGCTTTACCCTCTTTAAATACAGAAGTGTCACTAAGGAAAAGTACACTTCCCTTACCCTTGAGTGTATAGTCAAATATATGCGCACCCTGCAAGGCTATCTTGGCACTTGCTACACTGTTTTCTACTTCTATATAGGCTAGTTCATCTCTTTTTTGCATGGGTAAACTAGTCTAAGTAGTTATGGTCTTTCATCTTCTTTTCCGTACCATATTCTCTAAGTGCTAAAGCTATGAGAATGGTCGCTACCACCACAATGCCCATAGTGATAGAGAGTTTTATATAAATTGCTCCATCTAGTTCATCTGTCCACATGACTACCATTGTTAACAGTACCCAAATGACCAATAATATGGTCGATATGATCGTTGCTATTTTCATTACTTTTCCCTTTCCATTAACACAACATAGGCTTCTCTTTTAAAGAAAAGAAGCATTCTTCGTATATCTTTCTCCATCGTCACTACTCGCCAACCATTTTGGGCATTGGTATTGAGAAACTCACTAAATCTTACAGGGTCAACCTTTGCCCCTGCAAGAAACAGTGAACCCAGCATACTCTCTTGATAGATAACAGCTTTATACTCTACATCAGGTTTGTTTTGCACATTTTATCCTTTTCCTTAAATCATAAGTTATTATATCTGATTAAAAATCATAAATATTTGTATTATGGTTAAGTCCACGAAAACCTTCAACTTTAACTCCACAATAAGGACATAAACCAAATTTTATCTGTTTACGCACAAGTTTTTCACCACATTTTTGACATGTCCATTCAGTTTTTTCTGGCTTTAAAATTAAAGAAAGTAGATAAAAGAATAGTGCAAATCCAATACAAGCATATACTGTTTCATTTAAAGGTATACGAAAATACAACTCAACTGAGCCAATTATAATACCAAGAACAAAAAACATGATTGCTGCTCCTATTGAGGTTTCTTTAGTCATTACTATTTCCCATCACCATCACCCCAAAAGCCACAACAGTTCCAGCCAATATCTGCCAAGCAAACCCTACTGTAAAGCCTAAAAGCTCTCCTAGACTATCACCCAATACATACG
>CAZQOC010000305.1:0-1919 GCA_964594745.1 uncultured Sulfurovum sp. | reverse complement strand
CTACTATACCGTACTTTGATTAGGTTTTCAGCCTCACGTTTTTTTCATTAAGTCACAAATTGCAATAATACATCCAACTGTTCACCATACAGTACCATAGATTCTTTATGCGGATTCCCACTTTTCACCATCCATCTTTGAACTGTCAATGTCTGCACATTTTTTGAATCTTCATAAAAGTATGCTTTTATCTCTTGATCTGCTTTATCGGTTGTCTTTAAATGAACTTCTATCCCTTCTTTGGTTTCAATTCGCTTTTTCATTCGCAAATCACTGCTAAGATCAAGCTTCATTGAAACCGCTCGAACACGCCTGTTTACTAACCTTCCATCAACTTCTTTATCCTCGCCAATTGGTTTACTCACACTTAATGGGCATTCTATTAAAAAATAGCTAGTTAGTATTGAGTTGAATATCTAAAACAAAAACCTTATTATTTGTATAATCAACAAAAAGTTAAAAAGGTTCATTCTGTATCCAGAGAATAGCTACATATCTTCCACACAATCTCGTACGGTAAGTTTGATCGTTTCTATTGGCTTTATGGAGATAACCAAAGGACATTATGCTTATCGAAAGTTGTGATAAATTGTGAAAAGTAGTTAGGTGCAACAATAAGTTATACACTAATACCGCTATATAGTATGTTAATTACAATTTTATACACTTATTTTTCTAACCTAAAGATTTTAATGAAACTGGTTTCTAAAAATCTTTGCCCCGTCTTTACTTGATTCTATCTCATCTGCAATGTCTTGTAGTGAAAAACGAAGTTTACTCTGCTCTATTGTCTCTATCTCTTTTATTTTATTGATATTAAGCAGATAGGAACGGTGGATACGGACAAAATCATATTTGAGTAGCTTTTGTTCAAGGTCAGATATCTTTTGGGCGTAATATGAGAAGCCTTTTTTTGAACGTATCATGACTTCTGAGAGGTCTGCTTTGATGTAGTAGATCTCTTCTGGTTTGAGTAGATAGTAGTTCTCTCCTGCTTTACTCATGATGCGAAACTCCTCAGGCTTCTTCTCCTCGACCTTGACCCGTTCGATGGTTGACTCTAACTGTTCGATACTAAAGGGCTTGACCAGATATCCGACAGCTCCTATATCAAATGCTTTCAGTGCATGTTGATCGTAGGCAGTTTGAAATATAATAGCTAACTCTTCTTGATGATAACGCAGTTCATAGCCCAGTTCCAGGCCACTGGTACCTGGCATATTGATATCCAAAAGTGCCAAGTCAAAAGTCTCTTTTTTGATGTGTTCAAGTGCACTTTGTGCATTGTCTGCTTCAGTGACATCTTCATAACCTAAAGTTGTAAGCATTCTCTTAAGACGACTAAGCGCGAGTTCTTCGTCATCCACGATGAGTATTTTCATGACAATCTCCTAAATAGATAGTAAAAGTTGGATGCTGTTTATCTGTGATCTTGACACTTCCTTTACAAAGAAGTTTAAGACGTTGATCAAGATTACTAAGCCCCGTGCCGAATGTTGTACTTTTGATAGTTTTTCCGTCATTAACAAGAAGTAAGGCATTCTCTTTTTGGTTGTAGGTGAGTGTAATATGAAGATCTTTATGTGCCTCAAAACCATGTTTGACAGCATTTTCTACCAGTAGTTGTATCGAGAACTTGGGTACAGAGATACTAGGCATTAATCCAATGTCTTGAAAATCAATCTTCCCTGAGAAGCGTATGTTCTCTAACTCTACATAATCACGCACATTTCTGATCTCATCACTAAGAGGGATACTTGCTTTCTCTTCCATGGTATTGCGCATAAAAGTAGAGACCTTCAAGATAGCATTTTCTGCTTTATTTGGGTCTTGGTGGATAAGCTCAGCGATAGAGTTCAGCGCGTTAAACAAAAAATGCGGGTTGAGCTGTGTTTCAAGTGAACGCAAACGGCTTTGCA
>CAZQOC010000304.1:0-1921 GCA_964594745.1 uncultured Sulfurovum sp. | reverse complement strand
TAATTATGTTATAATCAAATAATGAAAACCATACAAGACCTAAAAAAATTTCTACTTGATACATTTCCTCAAGAGCACATTTATCTCTTTGGTTCCCGTGCAAGGGGGGATGAAAGTGCGTATTCTGATATAGATATTGCTATAGAGAGTAATCGTACTTTATCTGAAAAACTTTCACAAGCACGTTTGGACATAGAAGATTCTTTGATTCCCTACAAGGTAGATTTGGTGGAATTATCGAAAGCACCTTACTTGAGAAAAATTATACAAAAAGAGGGTGTGCTGTGGCACTAGAAAAGAAGCTAAAGGACTTTGAAAATGCACTTCAAAGACTCGGAGAAGCTGTAGAAAAAACCAAAACCAATGTAGGAAACGATGAGTATACGTTTTTTCGAGACTCCACCATTCAACGTTTTGAATTTACTTTAGAGATAGCATGGAAAAGCATCAAACAGTTTCTATTGGAACGTGATGGTTTGGAGTGTCGTTCGCCTAAAGGGTGTATGCGTGAATTTTTTAGCACCGGCTATCTTGATGAGACACAAGCGTCTCTACTTTTACAGATGGTAGATGACAGAAATTTGGCAACCCATACCTACCATGAATCTTTGGCAGATGAAATATTTTCTCATGTAGAAGTATATTTGGGAGTGTTGCAGGATATTTATAAAAAGATGAAGCAGCAAATATAGTTTGATTTCACTCGAAGACTTCAAATCCTTTCATGCCATCAAAATAGTATTTTCTACACTTTGACCTAAACTTCTAGGCAGGAGTTTGGCTTCTGCATTTTCTTATTTACATTCGTTTACATTGTATTCACAGCAAATTTACAAACCTCTTATAGTATGAGAGTATCTCAAACATGAGACATATAAAATAAAATTTTAAGGAAATACAATGAAAAAGACAACACTGGCAATACTTTTAACATTAGGACTTGGTACGGCAACACTCTTAGCGTGTGGAGGACCAAAAGGAGACAGAGGTGATCGTATGATGAAGATGGTAAAACAACTTGACCTGACATCAGAGCAGAAGAGCGCACTCAAAACACTCAGACAAGCCAACAAGGCACAAAGAAAAGCCAAAATGGAAGAAATGAAAGAAACGAGAAAAGCGATGCGGGCATCAATGAGACCGGACATGAGCCAGTTTATGACGGCTAACACCTTTGATAAAGAGGCATTTAAGGCACAGATGAATGAAAAGTTTGAAGCGAAACGTCAAATGATGCAGGCAAAAAAAGCAGCAATGCTTGAAAAAAGAGCCGATAACATGCAGAAGGTATTCGATATTCTTACGCCTGAACAAAGAATTAAGTGGATAGAATTATCTAAACAAAAAGGTGAACATTGTCATAAAGGTTCAACCTACCACAAAGGCAAGAACTGCGACAGAGACTAATATAAAAGGGTAGAGATGTCACGCATACTGATGGTTGAGGATGATCTGGAGATAAGTAGCTTGCTTGAGCAGTACTTCCCAAGGTATGGGCTAGAACTTTTCTCCGTCTCTTTGCCCTCGGTGGCACTTGAAAAACTGAGTATTGAGCAGTATGACCTGGTACTGCTTGACCTGGGACTCCCTGAGATGGACGGGCTTGAACTGTGCAGGCAGATCAAAAAAGTCTACCCTTCCCTTCCTGTCGTCATCTCCACCGCACGCGCAGATGTCAGCGACAAGGTCGTAGCTTTTGATGTGGGTGCAGATGACTACATCGCAAAACCTTATGAGCCAAGAGAACTGGTAGCCCGCATACAGGCTATTATCAAGCGGTATTCCCAGTTTACCATAAACGCAAAAGAAGATATTTTTTCTATAGACAAAGCAAAAATGCAAATCAGCAAAGAAGGCGAGGTACTTGACCTTACCCTTGCAGAATATGAAATATTTTCACTTTTTTTAGAGAAAAAACATC
>CAZQOC010000303.1:0-1951 GCA_964594745.1 uncultured Sulfurovum sp. | reverse complement strand
ATCTGCCACATCATTAAATGATTTTTTGGCGTAGTCTTGTTCTTTTTCTTGCATTATTTATCCTCCATGGGGCTATTATCTTCTCGTTGCATTATCGCATCAATACTAATTCTACACGACGGTTTTTTTCTCTTCCCTCTTCAGAGTCATTACTCACCACAGGTGAGATAGGGCCGATACCTATGGCTTGGAGTTTGTTTTTTACCTTACTTTTGGTTTTCAAATACGTATAGACTGCATTTGCACGTTTTTTAGATAGTTCCATATTATGACCATAGGAACCTTTATTATCTGTATGTCCTACGATATAAAATGACTCTTTGCTATGTTTGCGTAAATACTCACTGATCACTGCAAGTGTCTCTTTTGATTCGACTTTGATCACCGCTTTATCAAAATCAAAATAGATACCCTCTAAGGTCACCTTACCTTCTTGAGCAACTTTCTTTTCTACATCGCTGACTGTGCCTATGCCGATCTTATCAGTATCCATATCTTTTGGCTCGATAATACTTACCAAGACCCTTTTATCTCCATTAACCTTTGCTGTACTCATTACAAATGAAACAGTGACAGGCTCTTTCTCTTCACGAGGTATCTCTGCAGTAATGACTCCAAGGTTGTCACGGACATCACCATATAGACCTTTAAACAAAGATACACTTTCATGTATCCAGTTTGTCAAAAAAACACCATTGATTGCACCTTTTTCATCGACAAAACAACTTTGGTCTCTACAGCTAAAAATCACTTTGGCATCATGCTTTTTCAGTGCTTTTTCATAATTTTTATAGAGTTGGAATAAAGAAGTATCCTCCTCTCTTTTTATAACCTGATAGTCAATATTTGTTACCTTGCCTTCAACAGCTTTGGTGAGTGCTTTGTTTTTGTGATGATCAAATTTACCTATGATCACTTGTGCTTCATCATACTCAAGTACCTTAGAATCCTTGATATAAAACCCTGGATACCGACTAAAAAGTTCATGATCTTTAGAATCTTTCACATCTTTAGCTTCAAGACACCCCATCACTATCACCACAAAAAACAGTATAGATTTCTTCATTTATTTACCTCTTTATAAAACCTCTTCTATGTGTAAAACAACATCATTTCCATCTACCGTTTAATATGGTTACACATCCCTCTTTGGCTAGCGGACTTGACTTCAACTCATCTTTTGAATACCAACGTCTTAAATCATGTCCAAGCTCTTTTAGTCCATAGACACAAGATCTATGTTTTAATTCAGAAGGACACTGGGGTACGTAATAAAGGTCTCCGTCTTTTTTGGGCTTAGACGCTTCGCAATAGGCTTCAAATTTCTGCTTAGGGAAACTTACATTCTCAAGACAAAATGAAGCACTAACATGCCCAACTTTCATAGACAAGACACAAGCTTGGCTGTTTTGTTCTTGTTTATACACTTCCTCAGCCAAACGAGCTTTGGGTTGAGTAGCAGTTTTATGAAATACCTGGGTTCTCTTTCCTCTTTGTATATACGCTTTTAAGTACTCATCAAAATAGACAGTAAACTGACTCGGTGTCTTAAACTTTGCATGGTTATCATAATGCGTTATGCGTACATGTACAGGTGTGAGTGATAACTTTTGGCCATCTATACGTTTTTCAATATTTTTAGAATGTATACTGTATGTACCCGTCTGTAAAAATGTAGACATAAGCTTCCACGGTGAACGACACTTACTGTCGGTAAAGTAGTTCACCTCTATATCTATATGCCTGTTTTCCAGTGTCGCAATGATGGTGGAATATTTTGGTTTTTCCTCACCTGGCATTGGATCATATGAACATCCCTTTAGCCACGTACCCCTTATATCAGAAGCGTGAAGTGACCCTAAAAATAACAACAATGTAAAATAATATACTTTTTGCATGTTTTTCCCTTATGTACATCATCTAACGAGTATAGCAAAAACTACGTATTATA
>CAZQOC010000302.1:0-1954 GCA_964594745.1 uncultured Sulfurovum sp. | reverse complement strand
TGTTGCGTAATCCAAGCAATAAAAAAGTACTTATCTATCCTTTGGCATTTACCATAGATAATTCTGAAACAGTGTTTGAGCTGGATATCGAACATCGAGAGATCGCAGAGAAGATCAAGTATGAGGAGTTTGTGGTTGCCAAATGCATGAATGACAGTGATGCATTTGTGGATTTGATTATCAAATATGTAAAAAACCACGGTGTGAATGAGACGAAAAAAACGACATTTTGTTCCAACTGTAATGTCTGTTTATGCTGTGGTGAATTTGAGTGATCCGATCAGCATTGGAAAATCGCCTATTTTTAAAGATACTGTGGTGGAGTGCACTGGCAGTAACCTACATAGCTGCCATGTTACCGCAAGATATGGCACCTTCACTGGGATCTTTAAGTGACAAGTCTCATCATATCCTGGCTTTTTTGGTTTTGGGCATCTTGCTTAGGTTTGCGTATGCAATAAAGTATTGGCATGCCTTTGCTGTGCTTGTATGTTTTGGTATCCTGATCGAAATTTCTCAGATTTTTGCGGTCAATCGCAGTGCAGAAGTTGTAGATGTGCTGGCGGATGTTATTGGGATCTTTATAGGCTTGAAACTCTACAAGTACATACGTAAAGTCATCTAATGCAAACGATTGACAAGGCCTATGAGCACACCACAGAAGTCAACCGTTCTAAATTTATAGCACATCTTGTACCTATTTCGGAATATGATGGAATGCAGGAGCAATTAAAAAAAGAACATCCCAAAGCCAACCATATTGTCTATGCAGTGCGGACACTCAATGAATATGACCAAATTGTTGAAAATGCTTCGGATGCCGGTGAACCTAAAGGCACTGCCGGTGTACCGTCATTAAATGTACTGCGTGGTCAAGAGATCATCAACTGTGCTGTGCTTACAGTGCGTTATTTCGGGGGTATCAAACTGGGTACCGGGGGATTGGCAAGGGCGTATGCCCAAGCTGTTAAAAATGTATTAAATGAAGCACAATTAATACCTTATGAAAAACAGGTGAGCTATCTTTTTGATACACAGTACAATGAAGTAGAGAAAACATTGTATTTGTTAAGGCAGTTGGGGATAAATGACTATGACCGTGAATTTGGAATGGAAGATGTAAAGTGGACTGTCCGTGGGAGTGAAGCACAAATAGAGAAGTTGAAAACTATGAAAGGAAGCTGATTTTTCTATCGTTGTAGTGACTTTTGCTCATTACAATGCTTCCTCAGAAGCACTTTAAGTGTGCATCTAGTACACTATAGTGCCTCTTCGTCCTCTTCATCTGTTCGGATACGGATGGTTTTGGAGATGTCTGAAACAAAGATCTTGCCATCACCTATCATGCCTGTTCTGGCATTTTCTTTGATAGCCTCTAGCGCTTTATGGAGAAAATCCTCACTACTTACAACAATTTCTATCTTCACTTTCGGGATGAACTCGACGATATATTCTGTACCTCTGTAGAGTTCAGAATGACCCTGTTGCCTTCCATAGCCTTCGACTTCTGAGACGGTCATCCCTTCAATACCTGCTGCGACAAGAGCATCTTTAACATCCTCAAGTTTAAAAGGTTTGATGATTGCTTCGATTTTTTTCATTTTATTTCCTTTGTTTGCAAGATATCATCTGTGTATAGAGTGTTTCAAGGGAATCAATCTAACTAAAGTAAGATGTCTTGTATTGAAATGATAATATATTTTCATTACAATTTCAAATTGATACTTTTGCTATTATAACGTAAGAAAAATGAAAAATAATAGGATGTGATTAATATTTAAGCAGGATCAAAATTGATAGAGGGGAATTTTTTTGAGAAATGAATGATATGTATAGGTGAGGCTATAGAGAAAAAGGTTAGACCTTTCTCTCTATAGGTATTACAAAGCGTCAGTATCTGTTTCGTCTGTTCTGATACGTACAACATGGTCTATGCTGCTGACAAATATTTTAC
>CAZQOC010000301.1:0-1969 GCA_964594745.1 uncultured Sulfurovum sp. | reverse complement strand
CTTTGATGCGTGTTGGGTCTATAACTTTCCATGCTTCTTGCGTATCAAGCTTGAGTAATGCAGCAACCACTTCTCGGTAGAGTTTAGGCTCTTCTTGCAAAATATGTTTTAGTTTTGATATTTTATCTTTTGTTGTGGCTATTTTATTGGATTTGATTTGTGAAAAATCTAAAAACTTTTGAAGTGCGTAGGTGTCCTCTTTAAGGAGTTCAAGTGGTTCTATCACCTCTTTGGCTTTGTCATAGTCATGCATCATTTCATAGACAACACCGAGTTCATAGAGTACTTTTTTGTTACGTGGCTGTTTACGCAAAATATCTGTGTAAATGGTTCTTGCTCTTTCTAAAAATCCAGCATGCAAGTAGGTATTACCCAGTCTTTCGAGTAGTTCTATTTTGCCTAAGTCATCTGTGATATTTTTGATGAGATACAAATAAATAGAGATTGCCTTATGGTATTCTCCTGCAGTTTCAAAGGCCTTGGCAAGGAGTGTAAGTGGCTTAAACATATGTGGTTCATAAGGCATGTCATTGGTGTCTAAGGCACATTCAGAGGAGTCAAATTTGTCTAAAAATTTGAGTAAATGCCCTTGTTCCTTTTGTTGTTTATAGACGCTCCACCCATAAGTTGCTACAGCGATGATAAGCCCTAGTACAATAATCAGCAAGATACTAAAAAGTGGGTCATTATAAGCAGGTAAAATATGTTCCAAAAGAATCCTTATGTCGGCAGGCTGGGCAACCGATATTTAATCTCTCTGAGTTTGTCAAAGCAATAGCTGGTTAGATTATAGCAAATTAGATATAATTCTTCTATGATAGATAATGCTTCCATAGAGTCACTTAAAAATAGTATCGATATTGTTGATGTAGTAGGTAGTTTTGTGGAGCTTAAAAAAGCAGGTGCAAACTACAAAGCGAACTGTCCTTTCCATGGAGAGAAAACACCTTCTTTTGTCGTCAGCCCTTCTAAACAGATATATCACTGTTTTGGTTGTGGTGTGGGTGGTGACAGTATCAAGTTTGTGATGGAGTTAGAAAAACTCTCTTACCCCGAAGCCATAGAAAAACTGGCTTCCATGTTTAACTTTTCTCTGACATATACCAAAGGGAGTTCAGACTACTCCAATGCTAAACGTGTGCTTGAAGCCATAGGGCAATGGTATGTAAAAAATCTTTCTCGTAACCAAACAGCTATGTCATACTTGTTAGACAGGGGGATAAGCCAAAATTCTATAGAAAGATTTGAAATAGGCTATGTGCCTACTGGTGCGGCAGTGATGCAGTTTTTACAATCTTCTTTGCTACCACTTCCTCAAGCGGCAGAAGCAGGTATTATCGCACAAAGTGAGAACGGGGGAGGGTACTATGCGCGTTTGGTAGAACGTATTACCTTTCCTATCTACTCTGCTAGTGGAGCGATAGTAGGCTTTGGTGGGCGTACCATTACCAACCATCCTGCGAAGTACATTAACTCACCTCAGACAAAACTCTTTAACAAGTCACGTTTGCTTTACGGGTATCATTTAGCCAAAGAGAGCATTTATAAAAATAAAAAGCTCATTGTATGTGAAGGGTACTTGGATGTGGTGATGTTTCATCAAGCAGGTTTTACAGAAGCTGTTGCAGGGATGGGCACTGCTTTAACCACGGAGCACTTGCCTATGCTTCGTAAGGGTGATCCTAAAATCATACTAGCCTATGATGGTGACAAAGCAGGAGTCGCAGCAGCACTGAAAGCTGCAGATATGTTAAGTAAAGCGGGCTTTGACGGTGGGGTAGTGCTTTTTCCTGATGGGCAAGATCCTGCTGACCTTATTGCCAATGGGCAAAGTGAAAAGGTAGCAGCATTGCTTAGAGATGCAAAACCACTCATACCTTTTGTGATAGAAAAGATAAGTGAGGGGTATGACCTCAATGATCCAAGAGCAAAAGAGGCTGCTTTTGGTGCAGTAAAGCAGTTTTTAGAA
>CAZQOC010000300.1:0-1972 GCA_964594745.1 uncultured Sulfurovum sp. | reverse complement strand
ATACATTTGATTTAAAGTATAGTTATTTCTTTTCGGATACTGAAGGAATGAAGGCTGGAGCATTTTATAAAAAACTCAATAAACCTATCGAAGATGTAATGCTTCGCTCATCGTCTTTGCCTCGCTATGGATTTGATAATGCCAAAGAAGCGACAATTTACGGATTTGAATTTGATGGACGAAAGGAATTGTCGTTTGTATCAGATTATTTGAATGGGTATTTTGTATCTGGGAACTTTACCTATGCAAATTCAGACGTGACATTGCGTAAAGAACAAGAAGCTCTTTATACAACCAATCATCGCCAGCTACAGGGACTTTCAAAGACTATTTTAAACCTTGCATTCTCTTATGAAAGTGACGAAAGAAGCATCACTTTTTCATATAATAAAATGGGTGAACGTATTAGAAGAGTGGGAATTATTGACGGGAATGATGAATTTCCTGATTACTATGAAGTTCCACCAAGCCTTCTTGATGTTGTGTGGATCGAGAATTTTTCTGATAACTTAAAGGCTAAGTTGAAATTAAAAAATATTTTGGATCAAGAGACTGTGTGGTATCAGGGAAGCAAGTCCAATATTACCAATAGGTATAAAACGGGACGTAGCATTAGTTTTGAAGCGTCTTATAAGTTTTGATTTTATGATGTAGGAGGAGAGGAAAGATGCAATCGCTCGCCAATATTCTGATTATAGAGGATGATACAGATATTTTAGAGCTAGAAACTTTTCATCTCCTTCGTGAAGGATACAATGTTATGGGTGTGACTTCTACACATGAAGTTGAAATGCTTTTGAAGGAAGAAAATATAGACCTCATGTTAGTTGATCGTATGTTGCCTAAGGTTGAGGGAAGCGAGTTTGTAGCATTTTTGAGAGATAAGGGAATAGATACTCCTGTAATGTTTATTTCTGCAAAAGATAAAGATGAGGATATTGAAGAAGGTTTTCTTAGAGGATGTGATGATTATCTTAGAAAACCTTTTAATATGAATGAGCTTCTTTTTAGGGTAAAAGCATTATTACGACGTACAACTACTGTTGAATTTGAACGCATTACAGCTAGAGATATTGTCATGGATTTGAATACTAGAAAAGTCTATGTAGAAGAAAAGGAGGTGAAGTTAACAAAGCTGGAGTTTAATCTACTTGCCTTTTTGATTACTCATAAAAATAAGGTCTTGGAGAGAGAACACATTATGAAAAATATTTGGAAAGATCAGATTGATATTCAAAAAAGAACTGTAAATGTGACGATTAAGCGACTGAAAGAAAAAATAGATTTTGAAAATACTAAAGACTATATTGTCCCGATTCGTGGCATAGGCTACAGGTTTAATGCTCTGTAGCAATTTTGTTATCAAAATAACGTATGATTTCCATGAGGGTCGTACTGGAACTCCCCCCACTAATATTTTATTATACATTATTCTTCCCTTTTTAGAAATGATTACTTTATGTCCAGACGATTCTCTTAGAAGTACCCTTAAAGCAGATAAATAAGGAGTTTTTACTTATGGAAGATCATATCATCGTTCCTATTATGGAAATAGACTCAAATTGGATGATGCACGGCTTTTCTTCTGAACAGTATGCAGCAAAATATTGTAAGCATCTTTTGCATATCCCAGTGGAGAATATAAAAAAGACATTGTTAAATCATAAGGGGCTAGAAATTATATTATGTAACAAAGAAGAGATTGAAAAAGAAGCATGGTATATACGATTAAAAAGACTCAGCAAATAGTCAACACTGCTTTAGGTATGTGGCAAGATATCTTTTTTCTTTTTTTTAGCAAACCCTGATCCTTTTTTGGTTTTTGGCTTGAGTTCCAATGTTTCAATGATTGTACGATAGTCAAGTCCTGCGTGATGCATATGTGCAAAGCATGTGGCAGCTACAGCGAGTGCATTAGGTACTTCACCTTTTTTTTTGTAAGATTGTATATTTTTCTCACTCACTTGAATCA
>CAZQOC010000299.1:0-2008 GCA_964594745.1 uncultured Sulfurovum sp. | reverse complement strand
GAAAAAACATGGAAAATATACAACATTACATTGATCTAGCTGTAGAAATGGCTATAAGGGTAGGGGTCAGGTGACAACAACAACTCATTTTCTACTCCTTTTTATCACTCCAAAGACAGCTTGTTGTGATACTCCTAATACTTTAGCAATCATATGCTGAGAATAGTCTTTTTCATAGACTTTGAGTATGGTCGCACTTCTCTCTTTTCGTTCTGTTTTGTTTTTAAACATCTTCCCGAATTCAAATCCATAGTGCAATTTCAGCTCTAAAAATTCTATCCAACTTATTCTATGAAGCTTTCCAGTTTTCATGAAACACTTCATAAGGAGGTTTGTCTAAGAAACTTCCAGGAGTAACTTAGCTATCTGCTGGCTGCCCTCTTTTTCTACACTGTCCATAAGTCCTTGACTTACGGTAGATAAATCTTTTTCTAGCAAAGAGAGTATTTTATCTTTGTCTATCTCATTTTCTCTCATGAGCCATGCTAGATTTTTCTTTACTAAAAACTGTGCATTGTGGTACTGATGGTCAGACGCGGCATAAGGATATGGAATGTAGAGGGTAGGTACTGCTGTGGCACTTAGCTCCCAAAGTGTCGAAGCCCCTGCACGTGCGATGGCAAAATCTGCTTCATTCATATACGCTGCAAGTTTAGTCGTAAAGCCGAACACTTCTGCTTCTATGTCTAGCGTATCATAGGTGGCTTGCACTTCCTCTACGTTATTTACCCCAGCTTGGTGTATAATACGTATGCCTCTTTCTTTAAGCTTTGGAGCCATATCTAAAGCCAAGGCATTGATGGCTTTTGCCCCTTGAGAGCCACCTAAAAAGATGATGGTCTTAACTTCATGACGCAGATGAGCATTGTCAAAAAAGATCTCTTTAATAGGATATGCTTTAATAGGACTTTCTTCTAGATAAGATGAGATAAATGCTGTAGCATAAGGCTTTAGAAGTTTGTTGAGTGAACCTAGTGCTGCATTTTGTTCATGTATGACTAGTGGTGTACCTGTAAGCTTCGCAGCAAATGCCATAGGTGCAGCCGAAAAACCACCTACCGAAAAAACGACTTTTGCCTTATGTTTACGTATAAACTTTATGGCTTTGAGTGTTGCACCAGCCATCATAAAAAGAGATTTGATTTTGCCAAGTCCTCCTTGATTGACCACGCCGCGTGTTTCAAAAAAGTATTTTTCTTTAAAATCATCATCATGTTCAAACCACTGTTTGTCTTGACCTTTCGTAGAACCAACATAGATGACTTCAACAGGCTCAGCCAACGGTTCCTGCGCTTGTCGAAGGACAATTGCTTCTTTTACTGCCTTGATGATAGCAAGATGTCCGCCTGTCCCGCCGCCTGTCATAAGTATATTCATTAAATCATCCTTCCATGTATATCTCTTGGTACTTTTTTAGACACCATAAGTACCATACCTATAGCAATACATATTGCCCAAATGTGTGAACCACCATAACTTAAAAATGGTACAGCAATCCCTTTAATGGGAGTGATACCCGATATACCATAGGAGTTCAATATAAATGCAAAAGCGATAAGTAACCCTACCCCTACGGAAAACAAATAATACATAGGATTTGGTACTTTTGCAGCTATTTTAAAAATACGAAATACGATGAAAAGTATGGTGAATGTTACAAGCATCACACCTAAAAAGCCTAACTCCTCCGTGATACCTGCTAGTATAAAGTCTGTGTGTACCTCAGAGAGATAACCCAATTTAAACTGCCCATTACCCAATCCTTGTCCAAAAAAGCCACCATTATGAATGGCATTGAGTGAGTTAGATATTTGGTAAGGTTCTTTCCCTGCTTCAATACGTAAATTTTGCAATCTTTCAAAAGGCAACATGGACAATATGTTATCCTGCACTGTTCCCCACCATGATCTGATACGTGCCATACGGTGAGGTGCGAAGAAAATCAGTCCTATAAAAGCGATAAACACACCTGAAAGCATGGTAAAAAAGAATTTTAAAGAAGAACCTA
>CAZQOC010000298.1:0-2011 GCA_964594745.1 uncultured Sulfurovum sp. | reverse complement strand
AGAGACAAGGATAACAGATGAGCTAAAGAAGTATAAAAGTGATAAAGAGATTAAAGATGAACGAATTAAAAAAGAAAATTCTTTTTTTAGTATATTTAAAGAATATATAACAGAGCTAGGAGTAAAAGACTTTTTTGATGATGAACGATATAAAAAAATATATAGAATATCATTTTTTCCACAGCAAGGTGTAGAGTTACTTAAATCTATCCTAGCATACAACTTTGCATTTAATAAAGTTATTCAAGACACTAATGTGCATAGACTACCTTTTATGTTAGATGCGATTTTTAAAGAAGATATAGAAAAAGATAATAAAGATAACATCATTGGTTTTATTAGTAAACATAAGCCTAAAGATACTCAGATAGTTATTTCTATTGCAGAATCACAAAATGAAAATGAAGTGAAAGCATATAACAAAAAATATTTTAATGGTAATGCAAATCTAATTTGTATTGGAGATAAAACAAAAGAGAGAGCTTTTTTAAGTAAAAATTTTGATGAGTTCAATTTGATTGATAAAACTATTTCTATTGTAAGTGAACACTAAAATGATGAAAATAAATAAACTCCCTCTGCAAAAAACTGTAGAAACCCAAAAAGTCCTAAAAAAAACCATTTCCGCCAACCGTGCATTGGCAAAACTCAATGGTGTGGCTCAGATCATTCCAAATCAAAATATCCTCATAAATTCATTAGTACTTCAGGAAGCAAAAGACTCTTCGGAGATAGAGAACATTATCACTACGCATGATGAGCTGTTCCGTGCAGGGCTTGACATTGCTTCTGTGACGAATGAGACTAAAGAGGTGCAGCATTATAGAGAGGCGTTGCTTAAAGGGTACGAACTGGTGCGGGATACCGGGCTTTTGCTCAAGCGTGATATTGTCACTATTCAGAAGATATTGGAACAGAATGATGCTGGGGTGAGACGGCAGAGTGGGACGACATTGAAAAATGCTGTAACCGGCGAAGTGGTATTTACGCCGCCGCAGGAGTATGAAGTCATTCAGGAACTGCTGACAAATCTCGAACAGTATATCAACGAACCTAACGAACTCGATCCGCTTGTCAATATGGCGATCATTCATTATCAGTTTGAGACTATTCACCCGTTTTATGACGGTAACGGCAGAACGGGGAGGATCATCAATATCTTATATCTCATATT
Organism: uncultured Sulfurovum sp.; assembly: GCA_964594745.1. Lineage (GTDB taxonomy): Bacteria > Campylobacterota > Campylobacteria > Campylobacterales > Sulfurovaceae > Sulfurovum. The sequence goes on along the minus strand of CAZQOC010000298.1, from coordinate 837 downwards.
TAAAGAGTTGTTGGACATCCCCATCTTGTATCTTAGCTCCTACATTATCAAAAACAAAGCAGACTACTACCGACTACTTCAAGAAGTACGAACAAAAGAGAACTGGGAAGAGTGGATACTCTATATGCTTGACGGTGTAGAGCAGACTTCGCTGGCGACGACTGAGCTGGTTAATGATATTCACACGCTCATGGGTGAGACGAAAGAGAAGATAAAAGCAGAGTTACCGAAAATTTATAGTAAAGATCTCGTAGAGATACTATTTATGCACCCTTATACTAAGATAGATTTTCTAGTAGATGGGCTGGGTGTATATCGAGATACTGCTGGAAGATATTTGAAGAAATTAGAAGCATTGGGTATTGTTAAAGAAGTTAAAATTAAAAACAGCAAATTTTTTGTCAATACTAAACTTTTCGAAAGATTACAAAAAGGTTTAGCAATGTTGTAAAAGTAGCAAAAATACAACATTCGGTAAAACCTATGTTGTAAAAATGCTAAAAATGCAACATAGATTATAACCTATGTTGTAAAAAAGCAAAAGTTTCGACATAGGTCTAATGCTATATCGTAAAGTGCTAAAATTTAATCATAAAATAGGCAACCATGGAAAGAAATATCAACAGGATAACCGACATCTTCCGCCAAGACGACGGCATCAGCGCTGCAATGATGAATACCGAACAGTTATCGTGGATACCCTTATTAAAATATGGAGCTAAATGCTAATGAATAAAATGTGGACGAAATCGCAAAAGAAGCATGCCCGGGAGTTGTTTGACCTGGCAAGAGATAGAGAGTATGCAGCATTAATAGAAGAGATCAACAGCTTGCGTA
>CAZQOC010000297.1:0-2016 GCA_964594745.1 uncultured Sulfurovum sp. | reverse complement strand
GACATGATCCCGGAGTATAAACTGAAACAAGGAGAAGCCGTAGGCGATATCAGACCTGAAAAGTTTTATCATGAACACGCTGCACATCTCATGGAAGAATACCTTAAAGATGATGAAATCCTTGACCTACGTGCTGGGTTCTACGATAAATTCTACAAACCTACAAAACCCTATACCACACTTAAATTCATCAAAGACGGTAAAGTTGTTAGCCATTGGGCAAAGGCTTACAGAGGCATCGTCTTACGCGAGATAGCCAAAGCAGGTATAGCGACTATGGATGATTTTATGAAACTGCCTATAGAAGGGTTGAGTATACATGAGATACAAACTAAGAAGAATAAAACTGAGATAATATATACTATAGATAACTAAAGGTATAAGATGAAACTTCCAAGTCAAGACACACTCTACAAAATCATGCTTTTTTTACTGGTGCTCTTTGTTGTGCTGGGTATACTTTTTGATACAGACTATAATTAGGGGTAAAGATGCGTAAAAATCTATTTGAAATGGGTGCTAACTTTGATGAGGGTGACAAAGGATGGTCATCGGACAACAAAGAGAAGTCCTCTAAACAAACCATTACCGAAGTAAAAGAACCTGAGAAACATCAACTGCATTTGGCAAAAGAGAAGCGCAGAGGTAAAGTGGTCACTATAGTCAAGCCCTTTTACTTGGATAAAAGTGATTTGCAAGCTTTAGTCAAAATACTAAAAAAGAAATTAGGAACTGGGGGAACTGTCAAAGAAGATAGTTTGGAGTTTCAAGGAGATATCCCTGAGCCAGTGCGTAAACACTTGGAAACTTTGGGATATGGGTTTAAAAAGTAATTATTGTCTATCTGGTCTGAGCTCATCAGGTAGCTTAACAAGGTCGGCTTCATCAAACATCTCTTTTTTTGGAATGACAAAAGCAATAATACTTACGACTATACCAAAGATGAGCACGACCAAATGTTCATGACCTGGGAAGAATGAAGGCAGAGTTAATTTTCCTAAACTCTCACCCATCAATGGTTTAAAAAAATCCTCGTAATAGAGTGTAAATACCAATCCACCCAATAAACCACCAATAGCTCCTACAAGCACATCAATACGTCCTTCAGCAATAGATACAGGACCAGTTCCTGGACATTTACCAAAGATTGCCATAGAGGTACCAAACAAAAGCCCTCCTACAACAAGTCCTTGCCATATAATAGGTTTGATATGATAATGTGCGCCACCTGCTTCTATAAGGAAATAAAGCCCTATACTCGTTAATCCTACGGTTAGAAAAAGCATCTTGGGCACAATCGTATCTTTAAGCATCGCAAAGCCTGCTATTTTCTCAAACTTGTCTACCCTTGTATACTGTATAATCCCACCGAAAATCACACCAATCAAAAAGACCAAAACCAAAGAGCCATGCCCTTGGTGAATGACGTCTTCAAACATTTGAGCCATACGTGATGCAAAGTCATCACCAGCTGTTTTTACAATCACTTGCATTAGTCTTCCTCCCTTTTGTAAAATAATCTACCTGTAACTAGTAGTGATATCATTACCACTGTACCAAAGATCATTGACGATATCGCGATTTGACTCATACCCGACATAAAGTGCCCAGAAGTACAACCTCCTGCCAAACGTGCACCGATAATCATAAAGAAACCTGCCACAAAACTCCAAAAAAGTCTTGAAAACACAGAGTTATTTTTATATTTTTTCCATCCTGCAGGTATCAGTGAGAAACGAAAGGTCTTGGTTAAAAAGACAGAAACAACAAATCCACCCATAAGTGAACCTAAAAGCATAATACCTTCCCATGAACCTGCATTCTTAATCTCTTTCAAATAACTATATTTCTCTGGGTCAAGATCAAATACAAGCCCTGCAAAGAAAGGGACATAGGTTGAAGCTCCTATCGGTCTATCTGCACCAAACACAGAGAAGGTCATTAACAGTAATCCTGACATCAATATGCCACCCATCCACCATGGTAATCTATTCATAATAATCCTTTGATTTTTTG
>CAZQOC010000296.1:0-2053 GCA_964594745.1 uncultured Sulfurovum sp. | reverse complement strand
CATCACCAGAGTCTATAGACTCGGACTTGAGATCAAGGTGAATGCCGGGTATCGTAAGCGTGTAGAGTAGTCCGTTATTCACAAATTTTACAGTCATACGCTACCGCGGCAAACTTTATGAGATGATAGTTTTAAAGGTTTTGTAAATTAAATATATTACAGTGCTTGCTAAAATAAACAAACAAGGCAACACTTTAACCATATAATGGCTATTTTTAGATGAAGTATACTAAACTACATGCAGAGCAATCAAAACCGGAGTGATACGATCTATCACACCCCTTTTATTCTAGAACTTTATCTAAAGGAACGATAGTGTGAATCGTATAGATATATCAAAATATAATACGCCATTGTATTATGCGCAAACCCTTTTCATAGCAGCTGTCTATTTTGCGTTAGGGAAATTGAGTTTTCTTGATGCTTCACAAAATAGCATTATCACTATTGTGATATTCACTGCGGAAGGGTTTGCGCTTGCAAGTGCGATTTTGTACGGCAAAAAAGTTTGGCCTGGTATTTTTATAGGTCAGTTCCTACTTGCCGTAAGTATGGATATGCAGATACTCCCTGCTATGGGAATTGCAGCAGTAAATTCAGTTGAAGCTGTGATAGCAGTGGTTTTATTTGAGAAATTCAAACTCAACAAATCGCTTACAACAAAAAGAGATGTTGTGGGGTTGGCTATGCTTATATTGTTTGTGTTACAAATATTTAGTGCATTGTTTGGCAATATCATACTGCTTAGCAGTTCGATTATCACGGGAAATCAGTTTTTAAGCAGTTTTTTCTCCTGGTGGTTTGGTAACTCCATGGGACAGTTGCTTGTCACACCTTTTCTTTTATACTTATACAGGGACTACAAAAAAATCAATGTCATACATTTTTTCCTTTTTGGTATCGTTTTTATGACTTTATCTTTTTTCCTAATTAAGTATCTATCAAATGTTTATCTATTGCTTAGTTTATTGCTGCCTGTATTATTGTACCTTTCTGCACGGTTTAGTCTTGCGTATATTACTTTTGGGGTAGTGGTGGTCTCTGCTGTGGCAGTCTATTTAACCCATCAAAATGTCGGTGCATTTTCATCCGGTATCTTAATAGATGATATCATCAATATAAATCTCTACATTTTACTGCACATTGTCTCTGTTTTACTGGTCGGCACATTGCTCTATGAACAAAAAACACTTGAACACAATATCCTCATGCTCAACAAAGAACTGGAATCCAGAGTACAAGATGAAGTGGCAAAAAATCAACGCCATCAACTCTTGATGTTGCAACAAAGCAGACTGGCACAGATGGGTGAAATGATCAATATGATAGCCCATCAGTGGCGACAACCGCTTAGTACACTTTCTGTTGTGAACCTCAATCTTGTCATGAAATATAACATGGGAAAATTAGATGATAAGATTATTGAGACATTTTCGACACGCAGTAAAACACTCACTACAAAAATGTCAAATATCATAGATGACTTTAGAGATTTTTTTAAACCTGAAAAAGAGAAAAAGATATTTAATTTAAGTCAAGTAGTCGAGAATACCATGGATCTGGTTAGACCGGTTTATGAGATTGAAAATATAGATTTACAGATAAATATAGATGATGCTCTGTATATTGACGGATATCCGGGAGAATTTGGACAAGCACTTATCAATATCATCAACAATGCAAAAGATGCACTGATAGAGAATCAAAAAGATGAAAAGTACATTAAAATCTATACTGTCAAGAGGGAAAACAATGCATTTACACTTATGATTGAAGACAATGCCATGGGAATTCCGCAGGATATCATTGATCACATTTTTGATCCGTATTTTTCAACAAAATTAGAGAAAAAGGGTACAGGCATAGGTTTGTACATGACAAAAATCATCATAGAAGAGCATATGGAGGCTCAACTTGGTGTAGAAAATACTGCATATGGAGCAAGGTTTATCATAGGTTTAACCCAAGTTCCAAATATATAAACTAATCTTCTGTAGTTATGGCATGACCTTGCCAAATACTTTTCTGAGTTCTGCAGTGGTTTGGTGAACCG
>CAZQOC010000295.1:0-2058 GCA_964594745.1 uncultured Sulfurovum sp. | reverse complement strand
TGACTTGTTTGTATAAAAAGTAAAGTGTTCTATCACTTTGGTTTTAGGCTTTTTGTACCCTTTTTTAAGCAGTTCCCAAAAGCGTACTTCTTTTGTCCCGATATAGGTAGCGACTTGGCGTATCACTTCTTTATAGTAATCCAGCTGTAAAGGCAACTTATAGATGGTGTCTTCCAGGCCTATAGAAGAGACAAGTGTTCTCATGGACATACTTGGTTGTCCAAAGAGAGTGCCGAGTATATTGTATGCACTAAAGGTATCTGTCTCTTTAATGCGTGAACGGCATGCAGAACGTATGCCCTCTTGTGCCTTGGAGGTTTTCACCGTATCCAGCCACGAACAGTAAAGGTGAGGCTCTTCATCTTTGATGATCTTGACAATATCTCCGTTTTTCAATTTTGTCAGTAAAGATGCCTTCTGTTTGTTGACCAGGGCCTCCACTGCGTTTGCACCCACCTCAGAGTGTACAGCATAAGCGAAATCAAGTGCCACAGAGTCTTTAGGTAAGGTATAGTAGTCCCCCTTAGGAGAAAACACAGTGATATCTTCCGAGAAAAGATCTGACTTCGCCAACTCGTAAAACTCTTCTACAGACTCATTTTGGTAATGCAGGGACTCAAGCCATGCCAGATTGACGCTGTCATCACCGTCTTTGTATTTCCAGTGTGCAGCAACCCCGTATTCTGCAAGTCTGTGCATCTCCTCTGTACGGATCTGCGCTTCAACAATGCCTTCTTTCCCAAAAAGAGTGGTGTGTATGGTTTTATACCCATTCTCTTTGGGCACAGCGATATAGTCTTTAAATCTTGAGATAAGCGGTGTAAAACCTAAATGCAGCAACCCGAGCACGCGGTAACAGTCAATCGGTTCTTTGACGATAATACGAATAGCAAGCAGGTCAAGTATCTCTTCTATGCCCACCCCTTTACGTTGCATCTTTAAGTAGATCGAATAATAATGCTTCACCCTGCCGATGACTTCAAATGAGCCCTTAGGAAAACCATCTTTTTCCATGGTATCACTCACATTTTGAATGAAAGTGTTGAGCTGAAACTGTAAATTTTGCGCATTGGTCTTGATATACGTATCAATCTGTGCATAATCCTCAGGGTATATGTAGTGAAAACTAAGATCTTCCAAACTATTTTTAAGTCTGGAGATTCCCAACCGGTGTGCAATAGGCGCATAAACAACCAGCGTCTCTTCCGCAATGCGTTTTTGCTTCTCTTCACTCAAGGCATCAAGGGTAAGCATATTGTGAAGCCTGTCACACAGCTTGATGACCAGTACACGAACATCCCTTATGGATGCTATGAGCATTTTTCTAAATGTCAGAGCGGAGTTTACAAGTCTTTCATCTGTACCGGAAGGGACGAGTTCTTCGTCACGGATCTCTACGATCTTGGTTAGACCTTCTACCATATGCGCTACGTCATCACCAAAGATCTCTTCAAGTTCTTCTACAGTAGCAGATGTATCTTCTACCACATCATGCAGAAGTGCAGCTTGCACCATGGTTTCATCGGAGGAGACTTTTGCCGTAATGGCTGCGACCAGTATGGGATGCACAATGTAGGGCTCTCCGCTCCTGCGGGTTTGTCCTTTATGGGCTTCATAGGAGAGTTCCAATGCTTTCAGTGTAGCAGGCAGTGGAGAAGGGATTTCTTCCCAAAGAAGTGCCTTTGCCTCTTCAATGGTGTGAATATTTTTAGCTTTGTCTAAAAAAGCTTCCAAGGGTCTTAGCCTTCTAAATTGACGCTAAGTTTACCTTCGGCGATCTCTTGAAGTGCAACATCGGTATATTTCATACCTGTGATGTCTATTTCCAGCACTGTTTGTGCACCATTGGCAATGGCTTCAGCTCTTTTGCCTACTGCGTTTGCAAGTAGGTATTTGTCAAAATTTACATTTTCCAGTGCTTTTGCTGTTAGTTCTTCTGTTCTCATTTTATTCCTTCTTGGGTTTAACTCTTATAATTTAGCTTCTATTGGACAATAGAACACAATGACATGTCACCTTTGGCAATAGCCAAAAGATTGCCTTTTTCAAACATGTTAC
>CAZQOC010000294.1:0-2068 GCA_964594745.1 uncultured Sulfurovum sp. | reverse complement strand
ATACTCTTCATCTATCGTATGTTTACGTTCTATCACTTCTGTCTGCGCTTTTAAGTGTTCTACTTTACTCGATTCTATATCTGAAAACATATTGATATTTAGAGGCATAGAGATAGTAAACCCATAGGTAAAATATTTTTCTTTTATGCCTGGTACTGAAAATAAAGGACTAAGATCTTCATTGGTATATCTTGCTTGTACAGAGATTGTTGGTAGATATTTCGCCCATGTGATTTTACTATTGTATCCCTTTTCTTTCGCCCGAAGTCTATCTCGTGCCAGTTCAAGATTATCACCTTTATAATGTTCTGCAGAAAGAAGCTTTAATTTTGGTAATTTTAATTTTTCAGGATTTTTATCACTTAAGAGTGCAAAATTTTGTTCTAACCCTAGTAAAGAAGTATCTAATTCTAAAAGCTTGGTCTCATCCTGATTTTTTTTGAGTATGGCTTGATCTAAGAAACTACTATCAATAAGTCCTGCATTGTAGCTTTCTCTCTTTTGACGTATATCTATCACATCATTTTTAATCAGTAATGCCAACTTCTTTCTTTCAAGCTTTGTTTTTTTCATTTCAAATAGCAATTTAACAGCATTACCAATAGCCTCACGTTTTTTTATCTTAATATCAACTTCATTTGCTCCACGCAATGCTTGTGCATATTTAATAGCATAGTAAATCCCTCCTGATCTAAAAATAGGCTGGTCTATCCCTACCGTAAAACTACCTGTCTGTATGGTTCTATTTATAAATTGTTTAGAGAAATTCTTACGATACTGCAACATAATAGGATTTATCCAAGAATTTTCCAGAGTATTACTTTGTGCTGTATTTGATCGAAACTGATAATCAAAAAGTACATTTTTGTTACTTGAGAGAATATCACTTAATTCATCTGCATGCACTATAGATGCAAAGAGTAAACTAAAGAGTACTAATAGCTTTTTCAAAACGCTCAAACCCCTCATCAATTTCAGATTTTTTAATCGTTAAGGAAGGTAAAAAGCGTACTGTATTTCGTCCAGCTTTCAACACAACAACTCCTTCTTTCAAACTATTTTCTATCACTTCAGTCTGTATTTCTGAACTTTTTGCACGAAGTCCCCGCATCAATCCCAATCCTACCTCTTTGCTAAAAAGATTTACATATTTACTTGCTATTTTTTGTAGTTTTTCTTCAAAATAAAGAAAAGCTTCTGATATCGTACCATTTTCATACAAACCTTCGAGTACTTCCAGCACAGCAAGACCCGCAGATGTACTCAAATAATTCCCCCCAAATGTACTTCCATGATCACCTGCACTCAGTACTTCTTTATGCTTCGTCATCACTGCACCTATTGGTACACCTCCACCAAGTCCTTTGGCAAGAGTAATGATGTCTGGTTCTATCTCATACAAGTTTGAAGCCAAAAACTCTCCTGTACGGTAAATCCCAGTTTGCACCTCATCGACGATAAGTAAGACACCCTCTTCTTTTAAATGCTTTGCCAAGTCCTGTATCTCTTTCTTTTCAAAAGGCTGTACACCACCCTCACCTTGCACAAGTTCTATGAGTACCGAAACTGTTTCATCATCTATGGCTTTATAGACATCTGCGATAGACTTTTCGTAAGAAAATCCATCTGGGTAGGGAGAAAAGTTCGGTGTATGAAAACTCTCTTGTCCTGTGGCCTTGACGGTAGTAATGGTACGACCATGAAATGAGTGTTCAAGGGTGATAACTTTATATCGTTTTTTATCAAACTTCGTTTCACCATACTTACGTGCTATCTTAATAGCCCCTTCATTGGCCTCTGCACCAGAGTTAGCAAAAAAGACCCCCATATCATACCCACTAAGCTCCACAATCTTCTGTGCCAACTTTGCCTGAGGCTCTATCACCTGTAAGTTAGAAATATGGATGATTTTTTTCGCCTGCTCACAAATGGCACTGCTCAATTTCTCATTGCCATGCCCTACCGAATTCACACCAATTCCCGATGCAAAGTCGATATACTCTTTACCATTCTCATCATACAGTGTTGAGCCTACACCCTTTACAAAGTTTGTATAGTTACGTGCATA
>CAZQOC010000293.1:0-2078 GCA_964594745.1 uncultured Sulfurovum sp. | reverse complement strand
GTTAATTATTATCTTCCCCTACTTCTGTTGTCCGAAAAAAAGGGGGTTTAAAACGGACAACAGGAGTAGAAGGGGTAGGATTCTCTACCCCTAAGCCAACTGTGCGATGACAGGGCTTCAATTAATAGTAGGATGCAAAAACATTGCACGGGTTTCATTTATCCATTGGCGAAGGTCTGGTGCTTCTGTGCCACCTCTTTGCCTATAAAGCTCAATCAAGTCTTCAGCTACCCCTAAGCCAAGCTCTATTTCGCTATCTTTAGCATCAAAGATAATAGCTACAGAGGTTAATTCCTCTTCATCTCTATAAAGTCTCATAATGCACCTCCTAGATGTATTCTTCAATAAATCGTCTTGTTATTTCCAGATACTTCTTCTTTTTGAGCTTATGATTTGGAAGAAGGGAATGGAGTTGCCGATGGCAATTATGGCAAAGAGTAACATAAATAGGATTTTTCTGATGCGGATAAAATTCCAGCGGCATCAAATGGTGGCGTTCCAATTTCCCAAGCTCCAAGCATCTCGCACACAGTCCGACCATTTTATTTACCTCCTATAAAGACCACATCATCACAGAGATATTCTAAGATTGCCTTTACTTGGCGTTCAATCTCTTTTACTCGGGTGTGGTCGTGAGTGTAATTCAATTGGTTCATCAACCGCCTAGCTAACTGAATTCTTCGTTGTTTTTCACAAAGTGCTTTCATTTTTTGCCTCCTTTTTCTTCGTTTTTTCTGGCATTCTGGACAAATACCTGTAGAAAAACAATTTTTATTGTATTTGCTCTCCTGCACATAAATTAACTGCACTTTATAAACCAATCCGCAAACCATACAAACAGATTGCCAAAGTTTTACAGTCATTTTTGCCTCCCTATTATTTTTTTGAAAGAACTATATATTCTATTTTATCATATTTTTTCTTTTTTGTCAATAAATTTATTATATTCTCTATTTACTTTGGCTATCAATTTATTTGGAATTTTAAACCCCAATTTACTCAAATTCTCTAAATTAGAAATTAGCTCTGTTAAAATAATGTAGATGCCCATATAGTGAAAGCTCCAAGCTAAAGTTGTTTCTAGCCGAGAAACTATCCAAACCGAACCCATTGCTATTGAGTATTTACCAACTTTATCAGCTAATCTAGACATCTTGTTTGAAGTGAAAGACTTAGTTTTTAACCCTTTCCATAAACCTAAAATAGTGTCCAAAACAACGATAAAGAATATCCCATATAGTAAGTCAATATCTGCTTGTTTTAGCGTTATAAAGCAAATCGGTGCTGTCGCTAAAAATTTAATCCAGAAATGTTTAATCATAGTCTTATTTTTTCTTTTCTTCTTCTTTAACTTCTTTAGCTTGTTGTAGCTCCGCTATTAGTTGTTGAACCTCAATAAAAGGTTTGTAAGCAAGATAATTCAACAACTTTTCTAGTGTTTCTTTTTTGATTTCAAATTTCATATTTTTGAGTTTATTTAGTTATTATTTCTTTTTTTTCTGTTATGCCTAACTCTTTGCACTTAGCTAAAATAGCGTCAACCTCCGCTATTTCTTTATCTCTTTGAGCCACATATTCTTCTTTTTGTCTGATTATGTCAGCTCGTTGCGAGACTAAATCCTCGTAAGAGTATTTAGTCTCGCTTGTGTTTTGTTCTGTTTTCACAACCTTAATTTCATTTTCGTTTACTTTTGTGTATTTCATATTTTTAAATTAGATTTATTATACAAATGCGATTTCTCGCCGTGTCAATGTCCCAGATACGTTCATCGTGATATAAGCGTGCCCATCTGTTCCGTCGTCTGTGAACTCTATTGCTCCAATTTCTGGAGTTGTCAAGTTTGTGCCTGCTGTGAGTTTAAGAGGTGCTGTATTCGCTGTAGCTGTTCCTGCTGGTAAATGAAGTTTAGCAGTTGGACTCGTTGTCCCGATGCCGACATTGCCTTTCAACGCCGTAGTTACAATACTATCATTCCCTAATACTACCGTATTGCTTCCTATACCAGTGGCATTATAGCCAATCACTATTTCATTCTGGTCTCCGTCGGCGTTAACTTTGGTATCTCGTCCAATTAAAA
>CAZQOC010000292.1:0-2081 GCA_964594745.1 uncultured Sulfurovum sp. | reverse complement strand
CAACAAAAGTACAAGTAAGACAAGCATTTTTAGCAGTTGTTCTCGTAGTAACTGTAATATCAATATTTTTAGCATTGGTTGACCTAATGATGTCATCAATCGTATCATCAGTTTTATAGGATAGACAATGGCTTTTCAATGGTATGCAATTCAAACTTATTCTGGATCTGAGCAATCAGTCAAAAGAGCAATTGAACAACTCGTCAAAGATCATGGTATCGAAGAAAAAGTTGAACGTATAGTTGTCCCAACAGAAGAAGTAATTGAAGTTAAAAATGGTGAGAAAAAAATTACTGAACGTACACTTTATTCAGGGTATGCTTTCGCACATATAGACCTGGATACTGATCTTTGGCATAAGATTCAATCTCTGCCAAGAGTATCTAGATTTATCGGTGAACAAAAGACACCTACAGCCTTAGCTGCATCAGATGTTAAAAATATCTTGGACAAAATGGAGCAAAAAGCTGCACCACGTCCTAAAGTAGATTTCGAAACAGGTGAAATGGTTCGTATTATAGATGGACCTTTTGCTAACTTTACAGGTATGGTAGAAGAGTATGATCTTGATCATGGAAAATTAAAGTTGAATGTTTCCATCTTTGGTAGAAATACACCTGTTGAAATTCTTTATACGCAAGTAGAAAAGATAATTTAACACATTCTAGTCTTTTTTATCTTGGGACTTAAAATAAAAAGATAAAACGACCAATTAATCTCAAAGGAAGAACAGATGGCAAAGAAAATAGCTGAAAAGTTTAAAATGATGATTCCAGCTGGTGCTGCAAATCCATCACCACCAGTAGGTCCAGCACTTGGACAACGTGGTGTAAACATTATGGAATTTTGTAAAGCATTTAACGAAAAAACAAAAGATCAAATGGGCTTTAAAGTGCCTGTAATCGTAACTGTGTATGCAGATAAAAGTTTCACAATGGAAACGAAACAACCACCTGCATCAGAACTAATTTTAAAGGCTGCAGGTCTTAAAAAAGGTACAGATAACCCTATCACTACTAAAGTTGGAAGTATTACAAAAGCAAAACTTGATGAAATTATTGAGAGAAAAATTGTTGATATGAATACAAATGATAAAGAGATGGCGGCAAGTATTATCGCTGGAACTTGTAGAAGTATGGGTGTTGAAATAGTAGACTAAGAAGTCTGCTAAGGTATAAATCTTTAACCACATGATTTAAAAAATGTGGGAGCATAGAAGCGGAGAATTAAAATGGCAAAAAAAGTAAGTAAAAGAAGAGAAGCACTACTTAAAAAAGTAGATGCTACTAAAGAGTATAGTGTTGACGAAGCAATGAAAACACTTAAAGATCTTAAGTCTGCAAAATTTGACGAAACTGTTGAAGTTGCACTTAATCTTAATGTTGACCCAAGACATGCAGATCAGATGGTAAGAGGATCAGTTGTTCTTCCTCATGGAACTGGTAAAAAAGTAAGAGTTGCAGTATTTGCTAAAGATGCAAAAGCTGACGAAGCAAAAGCTGCAGGTGCAGATCTTGTTGGTGCTGCAGATCTTATTGAAGATATTCAAGCAGGTAAAATTGATTTTGATATCGTAATCTCTACTCCTGACATGATGGGTGTACTTGGTAAAGTAGCAAGAATCCTTGGGCCAAAAGGTCTTATGCCAAACCCTAAAACTGGTACAGTAACTATGGATGTTGCTAAAGCAGTTGAAAATGCTAAGGGTGGGCAAGTAAACTTTAGAGTTGACAAAAAAGGTAATATCCACGCTGGGATTGGTAAAATTTCTTTCTCAGAAGATGCTATCAAAGAAAACTTTACCACTCTTATGGAGACTGTTAACAGAGCTAAACCAGCTTCTGCTAAAGGTAGATTTATCACAAACGGTGCGATTTCACTCACAATGAGTCCTTCAATCACACTTGATACTACTGAATTAATGGATATCAAATAATTCATGATTAAGAGAGGTATTTCCTCTCTTATTTATTTTCAAACAAGTGCTTATTTAGCATTTTTTTGAGAGTAATTTTTACTACTCATAATCTTAGATTTAAGATAAAAGGGGCGAAAGCTTAATTAGTTTGTTTGAAAGAACA
>CAZQOC010000291.1:0-2084 GCA_964594745.1 uncultured Sulfurovum sp. | reverse complement strand
TCCCCTGTTTACGCAATTCCAGAATGTGCTCCAAAAAACGCTCATAAAATGACAGTTTATATGCCAGACGCTCTTCACTGCGTTGACCGTTGGGAAAGTAGACATTAAACAGTGCAATGTCATCGAAATGATACTCATTGATACGCCCTTCTTCAAGAATATCAACATGCTCACAACATGACACCTCTCCCTTAATATCCGTATACAGCGCCACACCAGACTGCCCTTTGTTGATGGAAGAATTAATACTTTGAAACTTATAATCCCGTTCAAATATCTTCTCCGGGATCTGATCAGCTTCTGCTTTGATCTCCTGCAATCCCAAGAAGTCCACCTCTGCCTCATCCACCCACTTGAGTGCATCTTTTTTATCGACTGCTCGTATGCCGTTCACATTCCATGAAATAAAGGTACGTTTTGCCATGGTGATTATCCTAAATTGTTTTAGCTAGAATAATATCAAAAAAAGGCTGTAAACTATGGCACAAAAAGACAAAGAACGTTGGGATAAAAAATACCAAGATAACATGGCACCCGATAGACCCCTAACCCTGGTCGAACAATACGCAACTTCAGCACGCGGCAACAAAGCACTGGATATTGCCTGTGGGATGGGAAGGCACAGTAAATACCTCTCATCTCTTGGCTTTGAGGTCGATGCTTTGGATATCTCCTCAGTGGCCATAGAACATCTCAAGGATGAACCTCACATCAATGCCCTGGAAGTTGACTTTGATACCTATACGCTACCTGAGAACACATACCATATCATTGTCTGTACGTACTACCTTGAACGTAGGCTTTTTCCACAAATGATCGCAGCGCTCAAGCCAAACGGTATCTTGCTTTTTGAAACCTTTTTACATCATGAAGATAATGAAAAAGCCCCGTCAAACCCGGACTTTTTGCTCAAATCAGGCGAATTGGAAGCCAATTTTTCTGAGACTTGTGACTTGATTGAGTTATATGAATTTTGGGATAAGGATGATTTGGGGAATAAAACAATGAAAAGTGCAATGGTTGCTAAAAAGAAGTAGATGGTGCTGTCGGGCAGGTGCCCTGAAAGCAGGTATTAGTTTACAATACTTACTTTTGTGCCTTTACGGACTTTTTTGAAAATAGTCTGAGAAACTTTATATGGCAGTCTGATACATCCGTTTGTTCCAGGATGTCTTTTTACGTATTTACTCGCATGCAATCCTATGCCGCTAGAGGTCAAACGCATCCAGTTTTTCAATGAGGCACCTTTATATTTTGCTTTTGGGCCTCTGTATTTTCTTCTGTCACCTTTGTAAACTACTTTTCCGTTACGGTAAAATTTACCAAAGATACTTGAGCGTTTGTCAGAGATCTTTTCTGTGATCTTAAATGTACCTTTGGGTGTTCTTTTGTCTCTATATATTTTTGTATTTGGTTCAAACTTGCGTTTTGCACCTGTTGTACAAGGAGAAGAAAGTGCAACTTTTCCGTTAACGAGGAGTTTAACTCTTTGTTCGGAGATATCAACGGTGAGCTTGGTATTTTTACCGGATGCTTTTGAAAGTAATTTATGATCCTTAAAGACTTTAAAACTTTTTCTCAGATTGACAGATTTACGAAATTTTTCATAACTGCCAAAATGTGTTTTTTCTTTAGCAATACGTGTATCATTCTGAACTTTGGGGAATTTGATATTTTTTGAGATCTTGTCCAGTTTGGCTTTGGTTGCTTTGCCGACCCATCCGTCTGCAGGAGAAAGGTTGTGTTTTTCCTGAAATGCAATAACGGCTTTTTTGGTGTCTTCACCCCATTTACCGTCTACTTTTAGGTTTGCATTGGTCTTTTTGTCTTTATTTAATGCAATTTGAAGATTTTTCACTGTGTTGAAATCGTTGGTACATGTGTCACTTTTTTCAGTGTCACATATATCATTTACCTTAGAGAAATAACCTTTTGCGTTGGCCACAGAAAATAGCATGAGGATCGTTAGTATTACTTTTGGAAATGTCTTCATCGTGTCTCCGGTTATTGTGATTGCGAACATTTTAGCATTCCAATATTAATTCACTATTAATATCAGCTTATTATTTGCTTAAATAATAATT
>CAZQOC010000290.1:0-2091 GCA_964594745.1 uncultured Sulfurovum sp. | reverse complement strand
CTTGGAAGGTGGAGGGAGCTCACCGAAGATAGATGACTATAGAGGGGTGATGCACTTTATGGCTTCTCAAGGTTATTTTGTCATAGGTGCGGAGTCTGGAGAGAGCTATGACTCAGGTTTTGCAGCGTCTATCTGTGAGCGTGCCCTTAATGTCGCTAAAACATCCCATAACCTAAGTCTCAAAAAACTCTTAGTCATGGGGCACTCACAAGGGGGTGGACAAGCCTTTTATGTTATGAAACATTTACAAGAGAGAGGGTATGGAGAAGATGCCAGTTTAGTGCTTTCAATAGATGGCTGGATTGCGTTTAATATGAATGAAAAAGACCTCAATGACTTAGAGAGTGACGTTGCATTTGTCCAGATGAATGGTGTAGATGGTACAGGTACAGACCCAAGGATACATCTAAGCATATGGAACCACAGTGATAAAGCCAAGAGATACTTCTTTATATTGCCACAAAATGACCATGGTTATGTGGCAGGTGATCTTGAGAATATCTTACAAAAAGAAGATCTTTTACTCATTGTGGATGCCGTAGCTGATGACTTATTTAGCACATCATCACAAGGGTATGCCTCTATACCTCAAGCCAACAAGTCAACCTATGCAGATATCTACGCTGCACTTCAAACAGAAGATCAGTACAGTGCAGACTGTGCAGGTGCTGCATACAATGCATCAACACAGCTAAACCTCTATGATATGGACTACTGTAGTATGCGTCAGTTTACAAGTATAGCCACAGACCAGAGCGTTTTAAAACCTCTGTATCTCGCTTCTTATAACGAGCCATATTTTGGTACGACGGTCACACGTATCACAGACAGAGAAGTGCAAACAGGTAATGCCCAACCATACCCAAAGACACAAGCTTGGAACAGTGATATGACGCTTATAAGACTTGGATACAGGCTTTATGACGCGACCAATTTTGTAGAGAACCCTATTACACAAAATCAGCTCATAGATGGTCAGCTAACTGAGATGAAGTGGTCTACGAAAGAGCCAAACCTCTTTTATGGTATCAACAACCGCTTAAGTACACACTACCGTTTCACCAAAGCAACCATAGGAACAAACACTATCACCTACACATATCCTATAGCTTTCTCAAAAGAGATCTATGATGAGTTTTTACTGGGTAAATATGAAGGCAATATTGATTTGGATGAGAAGTATGTGGTATTTGCCGCAAGAAAAAAAGAGATGAACTTTCTTACCGCCATTGTCTACGACATAGAGAACAATACCACAATTATAAAAGATCTAACACATGTGAAGTGGTATAAAGAAGATGTTGAGGGTAATTTTGTGGTGGACAGTGGGGAAAATAACCAAATCTTTGACTGGATATCTGTTTCTCCGTTAGGAAAATCTATACTTATTAACTGGCAGGATGAACCTGAAAATCCAAACACAGAAATAAGAGCTTCCATAGACCAATATGATATGCAATTAAATTTCATCCGTAAATTGGCTGATCATGGTAACCATGGTGATATGGGACTTGATGAAAATGGAAAAGAAGTTTATGTACAGTTTGGATTTGGCAACGACAGAGAGGGGAACAATAACAGAGCCATATGGTCATACCCCCTAGATGGAACCCAACGCATCGAACTTCTACCAAGTAAATATGGTGGAGGACATGTAAGCTGTAGAAACTACCGACAAAATGGGTGGTGTTATCTTAGTACATCTCAAGAAGGCTTTAGAGAAGCACTTGGCGTGAAGTTAGACGGTACAGGTGCTGTAAAACGTTTTGCTCAGACACATTTTTTAAATGATGGAGGAAATGGTGACGGTGCCAATGCCATAGTGAGTCCGGATGGAACACAAATGATCTTTAAGAGTAATTGGGCTGAAAATGGAGGTATATGGGACAGTTATCATGTGAAATTTTGATAGTACGCTTCAAACGTGCTATAATGACTCTACTTAAATCAAAGGAGTAACTATGGCAGTAGAGGATAAAGACCTTTTGGAAAAAATAGGTGTAGACATCAGCAAAGACAAGATAAACATCGACATCAACCAGACCAAAGCATTTTTAGACACGCTCAAAGGTGTCTTCGAAGAGGGTGCCA
>CAZQOC010000289.1:0-2104 GCA_964594745.1 uncultured Sulfurovum sp. | reverse complement strand
AGCATTGCTGAGGGGGTGATGTATGGTAAGAAAAGAGAGGATGGTTCTATAGATGTCAGTGGTGAGGGTGACTTTAAAATGTACAGATATGCACGATATATGAAAAACGGTAAAGAGTGCATAGAGACCTATTACTTTAAAGATGACCCTTCTTTTGGTACGAGAAGTTTTCTGATGATGAATAAAGGGAATTAGACTATGTTACGCTGGGTACTCTTCTTTTGCCTTTTTCCACTTTTATTGTGGGCGGATAGTTTTCATCCCTATGCTGTAAAGTTAGGGAAAATCACTTATGAAAAGAGAAAATATTCACTACACACCTCATTGCATATAGACTCTCATAATCGTGTAGAGGGAGCGAGAACAACACCTTATTATGTAGAAGAGAAGGTAGAGTATTATTGGAATGATTATGGTAATGTGGCTTTTGAGCGTTCATTTCTGGTCAGTCAGTTTGGTGGGAAAAAACTTGCCAAGCCTCTGTTGAAGTACGAAATGCTCTGGAAAGAAGACAAGCGTTATTACTACAATGCCAAAAAGGACAAGGTCTCTGTCGATCCTTACTATATGCGCATTGAGTGTTTGAAAGCAGGAAGGTTCTTTGAAGTTTCAGGTTGGGTAAAAGTGCTTTACCCTGTAGCAACATTGAAAGACAAGGTTGAAGTAGCAGGCAAGATGGCCAAACATTATGTTATTGATGCATATGAAGATTTGTATCTTTGGCAAGGAATTGTTTTAAGAGAGATGGATTACTCTACATCATCCAAAGAAGAACGCATGGATCCTGACAGAGAGAAGATCGCTGTGAGTATAGAGAGTAATAATACCATAGATGACACTATATTTTCTCCTCAATGGATGGAAAAATAAAAGATGTTGGTTTATTCATCTAAAAGTAAAATAGTAAAATGGTTGAGTCTTTTGTTCTTTCTTATAAGTTCTACAGTATTGGCACAGGAGACACCACTCTTTGCTACGGTTATTAACCTACAAGAAAATGACACACTTAATGTCAGAGAGAAACCTGATTATCATACCAAAAAAACAGGGACTTTGCCTCTGTATGCCTATGTAGGTGTAGATAGCTGTAAGAGAGTAGGAGACTCGACATGGTGTAAAGTATTTCATCTTGCTCAACAAGTCTATGATGGTTTTGGATGGGATGCCAAGCCGGGATGGGTAAATGCCAGATATCTGGAGCTGGATAATGAGGGGTATGTCATTATTGACGGTAAGCCAGACTGTGATTATGCTTTGCGTTGCCAAAAAGGAAAATGTGAAGTTGTAGAGAGCTATGAGACCAATAATCAGAATGAACTTACATCCATGAAAACCAAATGGATAGAGAGGAGACGTTTGAAAGCATCGAGCAATTTTGGTGCCATGACTGAGGATATTGAAGCCTCTGGGTATTGTACCAATGGAAAGTATATTCAGGATTATTTACATCAAAAAAAGATTAATACATTAAGAAGAAAAAATAACGATAAAATTCGACAAAGAGTGATAGCTTTTGTAGATGATTTAAGTAATAATGTCGTTAGAGATAAAGAAAATATTCTGCCTTACTTGCATCCTAAAAAAGGGGTAGTGATGACATGGAATGTACGCTTTGGCGGGAAAGAGGATATGTCGTTTGGCTATACAGATATTAAAAATATAGAGAAAAACAGATATCAAAAGATACATTGGGGACAAACTTATGGAAAAGGCGATGATGTCTTCATGAGCCTCTATGATTATGTTTCGGCACTCACTAAATCTTTTAAGGATATTAGTAAAGTTGAAGCACTTAAAGATCTCAAAGGGTTTAGATGCCCACCTAAAAGAGAATGTGTAGGATATGAGGTCTTTTGGATAGATAAAAAGTCTGACACTAAAGAGTTTGATTGGCAAGGTTTGATAGTGATATTACAAAAGTATAAAAATAGCTGGTATGTTGTGGGGCTACTTAGAGATAGATGGACAATATAAACTGTCAATACTAAATGAGATAAAATATATTCTTCCTCGTATATTGAAAGTATTATCTGCATTGAGATTAATTTCATTTTGACATTTTTTTGTCACATAATTGCTTTATAATAAAAAAAGAGGGACATGC
>CAZQOC010000288.1:0-2138 GCA_964594745.1 uncultured Sulfurovum sp. | reverse complement strand
TGGTATTTTCACCTGAAGAAGATAAGTGTAAAGAAAAGGGTTCTTTTGTTGGAGTAACAGGGGCTTTTGGATTGACTATTTGTTCTGAAGCAATAAAGAGGATTATCACATAAATGATACATACTAAATTTGGTATAGAAAAAACAATAAACTGTCCTCAATGTGGAGATGCACTACCTCTATACATCAAGCATACAAAACTTGTGCAATGCCCTTCGTGCAAATCAAATATTTTTTTAGAAGATGATGCAGTACATCTTTGGGGTGATAGTTCTGTTCTTGCCCCTGAAATCTCTATACTCACACTCAATACACCTTTTTTCTTTGAGCAAAAAAGCTATCTTCCGTTGGGGAAAATACGTTACTCCTATGGCAGAGGATTTTGGGAAGAATGGTGGGTTAAAGATACGCACAATAACGAATATTGGCTCTCCATAGACGAGGGAGATTTGACACTTCAAAAAAAAATAGAAGTCACCTACCCTGACAGTCTGTTTACACGGCTCCGCATAGGTCTTGTGACTTCAGATGAGTGGATAGTTACTGAACTAGATACTGCCAAATGTGAAGGCTTTGTGGGGTCACTTCCTAAAAAGATAACTATAGGTAGCACCTACCAATACGCACATCTTGGTGGCAAAGATGCAAAACTCAGAACACTAGAACTTGTAGAGGGTAAACTAGAAGCCTATGAAGGCAAGTGGATAAGCCCTTTTGACATAGGCAAAGTACTCTAATGTCAAAACACTACGCTATCAAATGTACTAACTGTGCTGCACCTCTTGATGTACTCGGAGGTGGGCGCGTAAGCACCATCACTTGTAGTTACTGTCACTCTGTGCTAGATATGAACGAGCACTACGATGTTTTAGCTAAGTTTAATGAAGCCAAAGAACCTATGGGTCCATTCAAAATCGGTATGAAAGGCAATATCAAAGGTGTAGAATGGACGATTATCGGATGGATACAGTATAAAACAGGTGAATTTCCTTCTGAGATATGGGATGAATTTTTTCTCTACTCCCCTACCCATGGGTATGCGTGGCTTATCTACGAGGAAAAAACATTGAGTTTTTCCAAAAAGGTACGTGATTTTGACCTCTACCACTGGAAAGAAAAACAACCAAAATCACTCTTCTACCATAAAGGACATTATCTACAAAAAGAGTCCTCTTATTTAACGTATATACAATATGTAGAAGGTGAGCTCAACTGGATAGCAAAATTTGGTGATACCTTTAGAACATGGGACTATAATGGCGTAAGATATCAATCATTAAGTATAGAAAAGGGCAAAAAAGAGTTAGAAGTCTATCATACTCAAAGACTTGATAAAGCAGATATATATAGTGCGTTTGGGTTGGAGTATACACCAAAGAAGAAAAATACAAGTGACAGTGAAACAACTTACGAAGACACCATAGAAGATACTCCCTCTTATGATATATGGAAGATACTTTTATTTCTACTTGTATCAATGATATTTTTTTCATTTTTTAGTACAAAAGAAGTTACACAATTTGATACGAAAGAAGGGTTAAATACACAACAATTTGTGATAGATAAAGATATGTTTTTAACACATATATCTATAGAATCAATACAAGGTCTTGGAAAAAGTAAACTTACACTTTACACAAATAGCAAGAAAATATTTTACATTGATAGTAATACTGTGTATTATGTCAACAAATATCTTTATCATACTTGGTCAAAAACAAGTCATTATACAGATATTTACCTCAATCTTACAAAAGGGAAATATCGTATAGAATTTTCACAAGTTGATCATTCTTTAAAACATATATCTATTGTAGAAAATACTATACGTCTAAAATATATTTTGCCATTATTTGTTATTTTACTCTCTCTATTACTTTATTTTTATAGACACTATTTCGGATGGAAACTATTTTTAATTCCTATCGTATTGATAATTGCCATATTTGGATATAGTTTTATGAGTAGTAATTTTCTTTTTGTTTTATTGTTCTTTGGATTTTTCATTTATTCCAATTATGATAATGTAGCAAGCTATACAAACAATGATTTTGATGATGATTGGGATGATGATGACTAAAATACTATTAATATTCTTTTCATCTCTAACACTACTTGCTCTATATTCCACTTATAGT
>CAZQOC010000287.1:0-2157 GCA_964594745.1 uncultured Sulfurovum sp. | reverse complement strand
TTGAGTCTTTCTAGTACATTAGTAGAAGAGATACGTCTATGGTCAATAAAATCAACTTGATTTAAAAGGAGAGTACAAAGCAGATGAACAAAATGAACAAGCAGGAACAGATATTGATAGTGAGGAAAGGGTATTTGAAGTTACTATACCAAAGAATGTATTTAAAATTAAATTACTTTAGTATGACAAGTATTCTAAAATAATATTCAACCCTAAACAACATTTGGCTATAATCGCGACCACATTAAATAGAGGAACGCGTATTATGAGAACACATTATTGTGCAGAAGTAAACGAAACACATATCGGTGAGACCATCACTGTTGCAGGCTGGGTAGCCAGCCGTAGAGACCATGGAGGACTCATCTTTATCGACCTTAGAGACAAAGATGAAGTCATCCAACTTGTTTGTGACCCGGCAGACAATGCCCAGGCGCACAAACTTGCAGAAGAGGTAAGAGACCAGTTTGTACTTGTAGCAACAGGAAAAATGAGAGCCAGAGGTGAAGGACTTGAAAACCCTAAACTCAAAACGGGTAAAGTAGAAATGGTCGTCGATAAACTTATTATCGAAAACCGTTCTAAACCTATGCCTTTTGACCTCAATGATGAAAAAGTAAACGAAGAGATAAAACTCAAATACCGTTACTTAGAGTTACGGACACAAAAATCGTACGATATTTTTAAACTCCGTTCCAAAGCAACGATAGCTGCACGTAATGTACTTGATGAACTAGACTTTCTAGAAGTGGAAACACCTATCATTACCAAATCTACACCAGAAGGTGCGAGAGACTACCTTGTACCAAGCCGTGTGCACAATGGTGAGTTCTACGCACTTCCACAGTCACCACAGCTCTTCAAACAACTTCTTATGGTAGGTGGTTTTGACCGCTACTTCCAGATAGCAAAATGTTTCCGTGACGAAGACCTAAGAGCAGACAGACAACCTGAATTTACACAAATAGACGTCGAGATGTCTTTTTGTGACCAAGAAGATGTGATTGCTGTTGCTGAGAAACTGATTCACAACATCTTTGATAAATGTGGATTTGAGATTCCTACGAAATTTACCCGTATGGCATACACAGACGCCATGGAAAAATATGGCTCAGATAAACCAGATATGCGTTATGACCTTACTATGGTAGATGTGATAGACATTTTCGCACGTTGTGACAATGAGATTTTCTCAAACATTGCAAAAGATAGAAAACATAACCGCATCAAAGCCCTTAAAGTGCCAAAAGGTGACGAGATATTCTCCAAACGTCAGATGAAAGGGTTTGAAGACTATGTGCGTAAGTTTGGGGCATCAGGTCTAGGATACTTCCAGATGAAAGAAGATGGTCTTAAAGGGCCTCTAGCGAAGTTCTTTACCGATGAAGATATTCAAGCGATTGTAGAGAGATGTGAACTCGAAGTGGGTGACGCTGTATTCTTCGGTGCAGGTGACAAAAAACTTGTACTTGATTACATGGGACGTTTCCGTATCTACCTTGCTGAAATCATGGACATCATCCCTAAAGATGTCTTTGAGTTCTTATGGGTGATGGACTTCCCTATGTTTGAAGTAGAAGATGGTAAAACAAAAGCAATGCACCACGCCTTTACCATGCCACAACTTGATGAAAATGGTAACATCGCCTATGATGAGATCGAAGATCTCAAATCTGTAGCGTATGACATCGTACTTAACGGTACAGAACTTGGTGGAGGATCTATTCGTATCCATAAAGAAGACCTACAAAAAGAGATCTTTAAACTTATGGGTATCTCAGATGAAGAAGCAAATGAGAAATTTGGTTTCCTACTTGAAGCATTTAAATTTGGAGCACCGCCACACGGAGGTTTTGCCCTTGGTCTTGACAGACTTATCATGCTTATGACAGGAACAGAAAGTATTAGAGAAGTAATTGCCTTCCCTAAAACACAAAAAGCACAATGTCTTCTTACCCACGCACCAAGCCCAGTAGAAGATGAACAGCTTAAAGAGTTAAGCTTACGTATCAGACAAACGCCAACAGCATAAATTTACATATAAAATAAGGAAAAACCCATGAAAAAACTATTTTTAATCATCGGAGCACCAGGCTCTGGAAAAACAACAGATGCAAGTATCATCGCTGAAAAAAATGAAAATATCGTACACTACTC
>CAZQOC010000286.1:0-2160 GCA_964594745.1 uncultured Sulfurovum sp. | reverse complement strand
GCCAAAGCATAGAGTACCATCTCATCATTATCTAAAAACACATTGACCTCATCATCATAGTATGCACCTATGCCTGAACAGCCTATCTGCATATACTGTGAAGCAACATAAAGACGCTGTCCTATGATACCTGCCTTTTGATAAAGTGCCTGATAGTTTTTAGCTTTAGAGGTAAGAAAGAAGGCTACTGCTCCCTGCTGTGAAAGCGAGTATTGTTCCAGAGAGAGATAGCCTGCTTTTCTTGCAAAGTCTCCATAGGCTAAGTATTCACCATCTTTATAGAGTCCTAAAGGCATATCAAGCACACGGTTAACCACCACATAGATATTAACCTCTTCATCACAGTCAGAGAGTATAGGTGCATGTACCATCTCTAAAATATAGTTAAACTGCCCCTTCGTGATGGCACCTTCATGAAACCCACGTTGTGATCTACGTGTAAAAAGTGTCTCTTGAAGCTTAGTAAGATTGTAAGTAAATTTTGGTGCTTTTATTTGTCTTTTACAGTTTTCTAAAAACATTGTCTCATAATAAGCTTGTTCTATCAGCTCATTTTTTTCAAATGTTCTGCTTCCATCCACATAAGGAAGTGCAAATTCTATCGGCTGGACTTCGCTTCCATGGATAGGCACAGCCATACTCGCCCCTGCTAAAAACCATTCTCTCTGCTTAAAACCAAACATACGGTTAAGTTTTTCTTTGTCTATGGCATAGTTCATTTGTACAGCATGGGGCTTAAGCAGTGCCGCTGCTTCGATGCATCCGAGTAAATGTCCTGCATCTAAAAGACAATAGCGAAAGGCACGATTTTTGTATTTCCATGATGACCTGTAGTAAATGGATGAGACTAGAAACAGATACCCACGCATCGCTGTTTTATACCCAAAATAAGGCTCTAGTCCCTCACTATCACTTATCTTTTGTAACAAAGTTAAAGAAGAACTGCTCACTTCATAATGGTAAATGCCATCCTCTTTCCCCTCCACTTCGCGTACCTGAAAGTAAAGTTCATTAGGATACAGCGCTCCAGCAGAGGGATTAATACGCAGATAATACTTACCACTAGGGTAACTTTTCTTTGCCGTTAAGCCTGCGATATGATAGAGAAAATTATCTTCTTCATCCTCCAAATCCAATTTGAATTTTTCATAAGTAGGTGGATAATTTTTGTAGGTACTGGGCTGATCTTCCCAAGAGAGTTGATTTGAGTTCGTGCGTACAGAATTGTAAGAGTGTTTAGTGGTGGCATGATACCAGTACATTAAAGAAAAACCTCTTGATGTTTGACTTTCAATGCTTCTATTTTTTCTCTTGCTTCTTTAAAGAGTACAGCATGGTCTATCTCTTCAGTACACAAGTGAACATACCGTTCATACGAAGTAATGACACGTTGTGCTTTGCTAGGCATATTTTTTCTGTTACGTTTTACATGTTCAAAGGTAATGGCTCCATTGATGAAACCTTTCACTAAATTAGCCAAAGGATGTTTTTTTAGACGTAAGGGGTGCCATGCTTCTTCGAGTACTTCATGTGCCTCGAAATATTCCTCTTCATCCAAGAGATTAAGATATGCTTTGAGCGCACCTTCTAGGTCATCATTCATTGTGAGCACTATTGTACCGCCTTGTTTATTTTTTCTATGAGTTTTGTAATGTTCTTGTCATGCGCAAAACACATCGTTGTTTTACAGGCAAGATACTCATCCCCTTCTTCTACTGTGCTTAAAAGAAAAGGATACTTCACTTTATCTAGTTCCAGCTGTGCAATACGTAACTTTTCTTTACTTGCATGAATGAGTATGTCCCCTTTCTCTAGTCTCAGCAAAGTATGTACCAACTTTGAAGAAGAGGCAGGATTTGAGTTTATAACGCCACCTAGATTTGCAACTGTCTCTTTAACGATGGCATTATATGTGGGTCTATCCGTAAGTGTAGCCATGCGTAGCAAATTATCCAACATGACTGACAGGGAAGAGGTATAATATCTGTCATCAAAGTCTGCCTCTGCTCTGATGTTATCATCACTCAAATACCAATGCTTGTGACGATAAAATATCTTGAGAGCTTCTTTTGTCAGTATTTCTGCAAGTTTTAAATATCCCTCATCATAATTTCTCTCATACCCAACTATCAAGGCATCTATCAAAAAAGCATAATCCTC
>CAZQOC010000285.1:0-2163 GCA_964594745.1 uncultured Sulfurovum sp. | reverse complement strand
ACTTTTCTGAGTTCTGCAGTGGTTTGGTGAACCGGGTTGGTGCGTATCATTTTTTCGGATTGTGCGATCATGAAGTAGATGGCATCTATGGTGTGGTCTGTGACATACTCTTCAATGTTCACGCCATCTTGCGGAATATACTTTTTGATATGCAGTTTTTCAGCCATACCCATAAAATTTGTCATTTTGGCAAATGTTTTCATCATGGGGTCAGCGACTGTTTTGACAGCATCGTAGTATTTGTATACTTTGTTTGTTTTCATTTCTTTGATGACAATAGGTGTGATAAGAGCTTTTAGGTCTTTTCTGGTGTGACGTTTAAAATAGTCTGTAGCAGGACTCCCGTCCATCATCAAGATATCTGCAGCATCATTAAAAGACATATCATCAATGGAAGTGACGAATATCCCGGCAGTTTGAGGTGCTGCCCGGGCAGCGGCCCTGTTCATGGAAAGAATAAATTCATCGATCATATCGCCACCGCCTGCGGCGCGGATCATGGTTTCCATCTGGGAAAATGGTGGCGGAAGAGGGATGCGAACTGCAGGGTTGTCCATGAATCCGCCTTTTTTCCCCAGTGTATCGACCGCTTTATTCACACCTATTTTCAAAGCCTGTTTAAATGCCTTGGTGATAAGGTCAGTACTCAAGACGCCCATGGACATGGTCTCTACTACTTCTTTTGGACTCATATCGGAAGGATGACGGAATTTTTTAAAATCATCGATGGAAGATTTGACTTTATCCTTGATATCATCAAGACTAAAAGCGTGAAGTGATACACTGCCCAATATTGCAGTAGCTAAAATAAGTTTTTTCATGTTTTATTCCTTATATGCCATATTTTAACCATTTTTTGATTATTTCTGTTGAACATGGAACACGAATCAGATCTGAAATGCATTCTGCAACGTTATGTGGTGGCATATTTACTTAAAAATGCATTCAGTTGATTGGCAAAGGCATGGGCATCTTTTTGTCCAAATGGCTTTGGCCCGCCTGTCATCTCACCACTTTGGCGTATACTCTCCATGAGATTTCGCATGGCGAGGTACTGCTTGATGTTGTCCACTGAGTAGAGTTCTCCTCTGTGGTCAATGGCATGCGCATCTTTGCAGATGATGCGGTCTGCCAAGGGGATGTCTGCTGTGATGACCAGGTCTCCTTTGTTGCAGAGTGCTACAATGTGATGGTCTGCTTCATCAGCACCCTGATCGACAATGATGTACTCGATATGGTCTGATGGCCCGATGTATATTTTTTTGTTGGCGATGACCTTGGTGGGCAATTGTAGGCGTTCAATGCTTCGCAAGATGATGGGTTTGAGGAGGTTGGGGAAGGCATCACCGTCTATAAAGAGGGTCATTGCACAAACTCTTTGACACGCCCGACTTCTCCGGAGGTGAGACGTACTTTGATACCGTGTGGGTGGGTAGGGGAGTTGGTAAGTATCTTTTGTACTTTTCCATAAGTAATGTAGCCAGTGCTCTGGTCTTCTTTCAACACGATACCTACATGCATACCGTATTTGATCTCTGAGCGTTTTTGTCCCTGTGCCATCTTATACCTTAGGAGTGAAATTAAGCACTTTTTTTACCGTATCCACAGAGCAGAAAAAGATGGCATCAAAAAGTGGATTGAGTTTGGTTTTTTCCTCATCGATGAGATCAAAGGCCTGGAAGAAGAAGCCGCTGCCGTCTTCGGGGTTCTCAGGCTTGACATGAAAGACAATGGGCTTGAGTGTACGCACCACATTGAGTATCTTTTTATAGTTCTTTTCATCTTTTTGGGGTAAGAGGTTATCTTGACTACTCTCATGTTTACGTGCCTTGAGAAGGAGGTCAAGTTTGTCTTTGTATATCACTTTATTCCAAGTGATACTTCCTATGTCTAGATCAAAAGCCATATGTCCATGGGTAAGAGGGTGTGGTTTCGTCTCACGTATGGCCTCTAAAAGAAGAAGAAAAAAGTTCTTCCCGCCAAAATTGTTCGCAGCTGTTAAGAGTTGTTCATGGTAAAGTATTTTTTCTTCATCACTAAGGGCGTTAAAATCACACATAGGCTTTCTTTCGATTCATTTTTGGCATTATACAATAAATTAATAGGGTTAGACTATAATAGTGTTTTTATCAAAAGGAACATCATGAGTACCCAAGAGAGATC
>CAZQOC010000284.1:0-2207 GCA_964594745.1 uncultured Sulfurovum sp. | reverse complement strand
CATAATAGTTGCTTCACCTATGAGTAGTGCTTCTCCTGCTCCTAAAGAGGGGAGCAGATATTATTATTCGATGTATGGATTTGCAAAACGATCAAACAAGCTTAAGAACAGGTATTGCAAAAGATGACGGTATAATTACAAGTGCATATTTAAACCTTAATGTCATTAATAATTTTAATTCAGAGTATTTACATTATTATCTGCATATGCTGGATATTACAAAAGTGTTATACAAGTTTGGTACGGGATTAAGACAAAATCTGAGTTATGAAGATTTCAAAAGATTACCAGTCTTATTTCCTTCAATAGATGAACAAAATAAAATTGTAAAGGTTCCTTCTAAAAAAGTGTGGGTAACTTAGCACCTAAATTTCCTTAAATCTACGATTAACCAAGGAGAAATCCAATTTTCCAGTAAGCAAATAGACGATAATTTTATAGTTTTTAAATGTCTTATATCCTCTAGCTTTAGATTTTGCAGCTTGAATAACAGAGTTTAATCCCTCCAATATTCCATTGTTGATTTTACTTTCATACCATTTCACAATACCATCCCAATGTCGCTTTAGCATCTTGGCAGCTTTAATTATTGGTTCTAGTCTTGAATGTGTAGCCCAGTAATACCATTTTTTTAAGTAGGTAGTAAATTCTTCTTGTGAAGATGCCTGATAAATATCTTGAAGTGATTGTCTTATGTTATAGGCTCTCATTGTCTTTATATTCATATTTGACAGTGTAAGTGATTCTAAGGTCTCTTTTTGTTTCTTTGTGAGATTATTATAGTTTTTAAGCCAAATATATCTAGTGCCTGTTAGCAGTTTATTAGTTGATACCTCTTGCTTTCTTACTTTATCAACAGCTTCGTTTATAATTTTCAAAATATGAAATTTATCAAAGGTTATTTCTGCGTTTGGTAGATACTCTTTCACACCTTTTATGAAGGCTGGAGACATATCACAACTTACATTTGCAATAGTGTCTTTGTTGCCATGATGTACTTCAAAATCCTCTACAAAGCGTTTTAGAGTAGTATTGTCTTTACCTTCTGTAATAAAAATAGTTCTTCTTTTCTGTAGGTCTACAAAGAGTGTAATATACTCATGCCCTTTGGCTCTACTTGTCTCATCTAACCCTATAGATGTTATCTCTTTAAAATCTTCATACTCTCTAGTTTGGTCTATGTACTTTTCTAACATACTCCATAGTTTATCATCACTTGTTTTGGTAATGATTGCTACTTGATTGACTGGCATGGCTTGACACAGTTGTAGTAAAAATGCCTCAAAAAGAAGTGTGAATCCATTACTTAACCCTTCCCATGGTGTTTGTATCTGTTTGACTTTTCCATCAGGTAACTTTACTCTTGGTACCCTTGAGTGCAAGTAACACTCATGTTCAAAAAAGTTGAGATGTTTCCATGTTTTATTATTTGTATCATAAGCTTTTAAACCTGCTATTTCTTTAGATGTTTTCTCCTCAAAATAACCAAATGTACTTCCTTTTTTAAAGTCTATATAGATATCCAATCTTTTGGATTCAACATCAAATTTTAAATCTTTTACAAACCATGGATCTGTTACATTTAGTGCCATTTGGAAGAGTTCTTTTGTCATAGGGATACTTTCGTTTGATTTTCTATTTGAATTATAGCTGTTTTTGGATTACCCATAGTTTTTTAGAAGGAACCAAATAGTATTACCAAAAACAATCTAAAAGGGGTCGTATTTGAAGAGGATATATCCCTTTTCAAAGATTCACCGCTGGGTTTTGAGGTCAAAGGACTCATTTCTCACGAATTTTTCTTGGGATCTGCTGTGACCTTTGACTTTGAGAAGATGGTGTTGCATATTGAGCAAAAATAGATAAAATACAAAATAATAAATCAAATGACATAGATGGAGTTCGATGCAAGCACCTGAAATAGATTTTTTATCCGTTGTCTACCTGATCGGTGCAGCCCAGGGGTTATTTCTCATCATTGCTCTTCTGGCTAAAACGATCGGTGCACACCAGGCAAACCGACATCACGCATTTTTCTTCATGGTGTTTACGCTCTCACCAATAGACGTGTTTTTGTTCCCGTCTCGGTATCTGCTACACTATCCCTATCTCACCGGGCTTGCCTGGCCGTTAGATTTTTTCTATGACCATCGCTTTTACTTTTATATTCGCACCCTGACATCGGTTGAATTTTCGTTTGAAACTGA
>CAZQOC010000283.1:0-2219 GCA_964594745.1 uncultured Sulfurovum sp. | reverse complement strand
AAAAGATGAAGATAGCTATAGCAGGGACGGGATATGTAGGACTTTCAAATGGGATATTATTGGCACAGCACAATAAAGTTGTAGCACTTGATATAGTACCTGAAAAAATTGAAATGCTAAATAATAAAATATTACCCATTGAAGACAAAGAATTAGATGAGTATCTTAAGAATAAAAATTTAGATTTTACTGCAACATTAGATAAAGAAGAAGCTTATGAAAATGCTGAATATGTAATTATTGCAACGCCTACTGATTATGATCCTGTAACCAATTATTTTAATACAAAATCAGTTGAATCAGTGATAGAAGATGTGATGCAAATTAATCCGAATGCTATCATGGTAATAAAATCAACGGTACCTGTGGGTTACACAGAAGAGATAAAAAAGAAGTTTAAATCTGATAATATAATATTTTCTCCCGAATTTTTAAGGGAAGGAAAAGCACTCTATGATAACCTCTATCCTTCACGAATTATTATTGGGGAACAATCAGAAAGAGCAAAAAAATTTGCTCATCTTTTAGCACAAGGTGCCATCAAAGAAAATATTGATATTCTTTTTACGAATGCTACTGAAGCAGAAGCAGTGAAGCTTTTTTCAAATACTTATCTTGCAATGCGTGTTGCATATTTTAATGAGTTGGATTCCTATGCAGCTGCACATAATTTGGATAGTCGTCAAATTATTGAAGGTGTAGGATTGGATCCAAGAATTGGTAGCCATTATAATAACCCATCTTTTGGATACGGGGGATATTGTTTACCTAAGGATACAAAACAATTACGCGCAAACTATCAAAATGTTCCCAATAGTTTGATTGGTGCTATTGTCGATGCCAATAGTACAAGAAAAGATTTTATTGCACAAAGTATTATTGATAAAAATCCAAAAATTGTAGGTATATATAGACTAATTATGAAAAGTGGTTCAGATAATTTTAGAGCCTCTTCAATACAAGGTATTATGAAAAGAATTAAAGCTAAAGGAATAGAAGTAGTCATCTATGAACCTAATTTAGAGGATGAAAGCTTCTTTAATTCTAGAGTGATTAGGGATTTAGATACATTTAAAAAGATCTCAGATATTATTGTAGCAAATAGACAGTCTGATGTATTACAAGATGTTGAAGAAAAAGTGTATACACGTGATTTATTTGGGAGTGATTAGAAAATGAAGATTTTAGTAACAGGTACTGCTGGGTTTATAGGCTACCATCTCGCAAAAAAACTATTAGAACGGGGAGATGAGGTTGTAGGTATTGATAATATTAATGATTATTATGATGTGAATTTAAAATATGGAAGATTAAATGAATTGGGAATTGACACCACTGAAATAGAAGAAAAAAAGGCTATTGTGTCATCAAAATATCCTCGACATAAGTTTATTAAACTCGATTTGGCAGATACCAAAGGTATGGATTTACTTTTTAAAAATGAAAAATTTGATGCGGTATGTAATCTTGCTGCACAGGCTGGAGTTCGTTATTCACTAGAAAATCCACATGCATACGTAGAAAGTAATATTTTAGGTTTTCTAAATATTTTAGAGGGATGTAGACATCATGGTGTCAATAATCTTGCTTATGCTTCAAGCTCTTCTGTCTATGGACTAAATAAGTCACAACCGTTTAAAACATCAGACAAAACTGAACATCAAGTGAGTGTCTATGCTGCAACAAAAAAATCAAATGAAATGCTCGCGCATACCTATAGCCACTTGTATGGTATTCATACAACGGGATTAAGATTTTTTACTGTGTATGGACCTTGGGGAAGACCTGACATGGCACCAATGCTTTTTACGGATGCAATATTGAATGATAGAGCCATAAAAGTATTTAACTATGGAAAAATGAGCCGAGATTTTACATACATTGATGATATAGTAGAGGGCATAATAAAAGTGATAGACAGCCCAGCACAAAAGAATGAAAACTGGAGTGCTATAGATCCTGAGATACAAAGTTCTTCAGCTCCATATCATATTTATAACATTGGAAATAATGCACCCGTTGATTTGATGGAGTTTATAGAAACGATTGAAAAATCATTAGGGAAAGTAGCTGAAAAAAATATGATGCCTATGCAGCCTGGTGATGTAGAGTCTACTTATGCCGATACGACGGAACTTACAAGAAATTTTGATTATAAACCCAATACAACATTGACTGAAGGTGTGACAGAATTTGTAAAATGGTATAGAGAATTCTAT
>CAZQOC010000282.1:0-2243 GCA_964594745.1 uncultured Sulfurovum sp. | reverse complement strand
TTTTTTGAAATGATGATAATGTATTTTAGTTAATGATTGGTGTATTTGGTGTGTATTGTGTTTTTAGATTTATAAGTGTTTTGTGTATAGTGCTAAAAAGAGGGCGTTGACTATTTTGCATGAGCATACAACTGTTTTGAAGTGTTTCTAATTGTTCTTTGAGTTTAGGTAAACTGGCATCATCTTTAGAAAGTTCCAACATCTCTTCTATCAAGTACCCAAGTGCCCGTACTTCCAAACGTTCCAATGCATTGCGTTCCTCAACACGTTCAGGTTCAAAGTACGATGCCCCTCCAAAGTCACCCAATATACTGTTGGCATCAGCGTCTATCATGATGTTGTGTGCATAGAAATCACCATGCATGATGCCATGAGCGTGCATGTGTGTGGCAGCATCTGCCATGGCTTCCAGTATTTTTAATGCTTGTTGTGTGGTAAGACTGAAGCCTACTTTGTAGACATCACGGCTACAGGTTTGTAGTGTAGGTGGTAGACCTAAGTTAAAGTAGTGTGGAGGTATAAGTTCTAACATAAGCACATCTTTATTCTCTGGGTGATTTGTTACCTTTGCAAGTACATCTACAAGATGTTCATGGTGTCCTAGAGAGATGTTAATGTCCATCTCTTCTTGGGGCAGACCATCAGATGTGATCTCTCCTTTGAATATCTTCACTGCACTCTCTTTACCCTCATGTATTGCTTTATAGATGTGTCCGGAAGCGCCTTCACCTAAAAGTTCTTTGATTTCCAGTGTATCCCAGGCTATTGTTCTTAGTGGTGTGTCAACATCAGGGTGTTTAGCACAAAAGGGGTTACCACTGTAAGCCAACCATGTAAGCTTGGGAAGGTCAAGTAAAAAAGAGGGGAATGCTCTCATTTCATTCACGGCGATACGCAGTAGCTCAAGGTTTTGGCATTTAGTCATACTCTCAGGGAGTGCAGTAAGTTTGTTGCCCGAGAGCATACATTTTTGAAGCAAGTGCAAGTCGCCTATACTCTCTGGTAATGTCTCTATGAGGTTATCTGTAAGTATAAGCCAGCGAGTGCTCAGAGGTAGAGCATTTTCAGGCACAGACATTATCTGGTTATTACGAAAGCCTATCATTGAGAGCTTGGGACATTTGGCCAATACAGAGGGTAGTTCAGTGAAGTCGTTGTCTGAAAGAAAGAGTATCTTTAGATTCCTGAGTGTATGAAAGTCATTAGGCAGTCTATTAAGTGCATTACCCGTCATATCAAGACGTTCCAGTGTGTCAGCTAAAGTGTAGACCTCTTTGGGAAAAGTCGTAAGCCCTTCACGAAGGGTAAGTTCTGTTATTCCAGTAAGTTGTCCGGACCTGAGTTGTTCGAGTGTTTGCATAATGATATTTTAGCCAAAAGTTTTATAATCATTCGATTGTTTGGAAGTGGTTAAACCTCAGTTGTATTATTTTCGCTAGAATCTGCTAAATTATAATGGGATACATAATGAACAATTTTAAAAGATGGGCATTCCTGGCAGGAGCCCTTGTCGCACTTTATTACATTTTTATAGTCAATTTTTTTCTAACGCTCACCGTATTAGCCGGTCTGTATGTAGCATTCAGACTTTACAAAGTCTATGCCAGATATACACTCAATAAACTCTCAGACTCCAAAGAGTTATTTAGGGCGAGCGAATTGGGGCATTTTATTGCGCTTGTGGCAAAAGTGGCAAAGGCAGACGGTCGTGTCAGTGAACTTGAGGCACAACTCATAGGCATGATGTTTGATGACATCTCCAAAATCTTTAATGAAAAAGAGAAAACAAGAGCTATCTTAAAAGAGATATTTAACGAAGAAAAGCAAAAAGACGATACCAGGTCAGTAGCCCAATCACTCAATACACTGCTTGGACGAAGCATCCTAAAACGCAGACAATTTGTAGAGTTTCTCATACAGCTGGCCTTTGTAGATGATGGACTTAGCGCTGATGAAGACAAGGTCTTGCGTGTGATCGTCACAGAGTTAGGCATAGCATTGAGTGACTATGAGGCTATCTTGCGTAAGTTCGAAAATATGAAGCAAAGCCAACCAGACACTTTAAGTCTTGATGCTGCATATAAGGTATTAGGTGTGAGTCCGGGTGATGATATGTCCAGCATCAAAAAGACCTACAGAAAGCTTGTTCAAAAGTACCACCCCGATATCATGATCTCCCAAGAGAAAGATGAAGCATACATAGAAGAGGCTACTGTTAAGATGCAGGAGATCAACAAGGCATA
>CAZQOC010000281.1:0-2270 GCA_964594745.1 uncultured Sulfurovum sp. | reverse complement strand
GATAATTTAGAATATCATCTACTAGGTAATCACTTATTAGAAAATGGATTTTCTCTTCTGTTTGGTGCTTATTATTTTGAAAATGAACAGTTTTATGAAAAAGCCAAAGAGATATTGATCCAAGAATTACAAGAGCAGATTTTAGATGATGGTGCCCATTTTGAACTTAGCCCAATGTATCATCAGATTATGCTCTTTAGAGTACTTGATTGTATCAATTTAGTTCAAAACAATACTTGGAAAGAAAAAGAATTATTGGGGTTACTCATAAATAAAGCTGAAGTGATGCTAGGATGGTTAAATACGATAACATATGAGGGTGGTGAAATACCATTATTGAATGACAGTGCAAATGGTATTGCCCCGACAACTAAAGAACTTAATGATTATGCTATTGGTTTAAATGTTGAAACAAAAAAGGCGAACTTACATCAAAGTGGTTATCGTAAAAGAAAAAAAGAAAACTATGAGATAATTGTAGATGTAGGGAATATTGGTCCAGATTATATACCTGGCCATGCACATAGTGATACGTTTAACTTTGAACTGTACATCAAAAATAAGCCATTTATAGTAGATACAGGGGTTTCAACCTATGAAACAAATGATAGACGTATTTTGGAGCGTTCTACAGCTTCACACAATACTATAGAATTGGCACATATGGAGCAGAGTGAAGTATGGGGAGCATTTCGTGTTGCTTCTCGAGCGAAAATCACTAATCTGATAGAAAAAGATAACTATATTAGTGCTTTGCACAATGGTTATAAAAAGAAACTAAATGCTATGCATCAAAGAGAATTTATATTTGAGGAAAATAGTATTAAATTCATTGATACAATTCATTCTAAAAATGGATATAATGCAATTGCAAGATTACATTTTTATCCAAGTGTTGAGATAGACAAAGTAAATGATGGGATTATTTGTAGTGGTATCTATATATGTATATCATCAAAAGAGTTTGAAATAATAGACTACTTATATGCCCCAGAATTTAACAAAACTATACCTGCAAAAATGGTTGAAATAAAATTTAATAATATATTGGAAGTTGAGATACAGATATGAAAATATTATTTATAACAGATAATTTTCCTCCAGAGGTGAATGCGCCAGCAACAAGAACTTATGAACACTGTATTGAGTGGATAAAAAATGGAGCTGATGTAACTATTATAACGTGTGCACCCAATTTTCCACATGGGGAAGTGTATGAAGGGTATAAAAATAAATTTTATCAAAAAGAGATGATAGATGGTATTCGAGTAATACGTACATGGAGTTACATCACAAGTAACAGTGGTTTTGTCAAAAGAATATTAGATTATATAAGCTTTGCATTTATGGCTTTTGGGGTAGGGTTATTTCAAAAACATGATATTGTCATAGCCACCTCACCACAGTTTTTTACTACCTGGGCAGCATGGGGAATAGCTAAAATAAGAAGAAAACCTTGGGTTTTTGAACTTAGAGATATTTGGCCAGAATCAATCAAAACAGTGGGTGCGATGCAAGATAGTAGAGTACTAGATATACTTGAAAAAATAGAATTGGTACTTTATAAAAGTAGTGATAAAGTGATAGCCGTAACAGATGCATTTAAAGTTAACCTTGTAAGTCGAGGTATTGATGAAAGTAAAATAGAAGTAGTGACCAATGGTTCAAATATGGAACTCTTTTCACCAAGAGAGAAAGATCATACACTTCTTAATAAACTTCATTTAGAAGACAAGTTTATTGTGGGTTATCTTGGTACACATGGTATGGCACATAGTCTAGATTTTATTGTAAAATCTATTGAAAAAATTGTAGATGAAGATATACATTTTCTGTTTGTAGGAGATGGTGCCATGAAACAAACAATCGTTCATCTTGCAAAATCATTGTCGTTGTCAAATGTTACTTTTCTAGACGCTA
The DNA here is from genome assembly GCA_964594745.1 of uncultured Sulfurovum sp. Lineage (GTDB taxonomy): Bacteria > Campylobacterota > Campylobacteria > Campylobacterales > Sulfurovaceae > Sulfurovum. The sequence continues at coordinate 350 of CAZQOC010000281.1, read as the reverse complement.
TTTCAAAAGATGAAATGCCAAGGTATCTTTCAATTATTGATGTCTCTTTGGCACCTCTTAAACGCTCTGATAATTTTAAAACAGTTATTCCTTCTAAGATATTTGAAGCTTCTGCTATGGGTAAGCCTACACTTCTAGGCGTAGAAGGACAAGCTCAGGAGATTATAGAAAAATATCATGCAGGGATTTGTTTTATTCCTGAAGATGAAAATGATTTTGTAGAAAAAATCTTGGTATTAAAATCTAATTTAAAAGTATATAACAGATGTGTTGAAGGCTGTAAATTATTGGCAGAAAAATATGATAGAAAGAGGTTAGCTAAGCGTATGTTAGATGTTATAAAAACATTA
>CAZQOC010000280.1:0-2271 GCA_964594745.1 uncultured Sulfurovum sp. | reverse complement strand
ACCAACGACTTCTTCCATGTCAAGGAAGTACTCTACCAACTGAGTTACGCGATCATGTATCTTTTGAGGATGGAAGTATATCTAACAAATACTTAAAAGAGAAATTAATTCATTTTTATCTAATTTTTTGATATAATCATGGCATTTTTAACGCGGGCAATGTAAGCTGCGTTTACATAAAGGACTCATTTGAGCGAAAATATTATAGGTTACATCGATGACCAAGGCAACATTTTAGACACACAAACAGCAGGGGAAAACTGTACTGCAACTCCCATAGAGTATGATAACTCTGAAGTGGCATTGGAGATTATACGTCACTCTACAGCACACCTTATGGCTCAGGCGATTACAGAGCTTTATCCTAACTCACAGTTTTTTGTAGGGCCAGTGGTAGATGAAGGTTTTTACTATGACTTCAGAGTAGATGAGCAGATAGGAGAAAATGATCTCAAAGCCATCGAAAAGAAGATGAAAGAGCTTATCAAGAAAAAATATACCATAGATAAGTATGAGATGAGTAAAGCAGAAGCTCTAGAAAAATTTGCTAATGATGACCTGAAACAAAAAGTCATGGAACGTATAGAGGATGATACGCTTTCTATCTATAAGCAGGGTGATTTTGAAGACCTCTGTCGTGGGCCTCACGTACCGGCACTTCGTTTTTTACATAACTTCAAACTGACACGTGTCGCTGGAGCTTACCTTGGTGGAGATGAAAAGGCGGAGATGCTCACACGTATTTATGGTATCGCCTTTGCAGACAAAGAATCACTCAAAGCATATCTGACTATGATGGAAGAAGCCAAAAAGCGTGACCATAGAAAAATCGGTGCAGAGATGGAACTCTTTATGTTCAATGACGCAGCAGGACCAGGACTTCCTTTCTGGATGCCAAAAGGGGCGAAGCTCCGTTATAAACTAGAGAGTATCCTGCACAAAGCACACCTTACGCGTGGCTATGAACCAGTACGTGGCCCTGAGATTCTCAAAGCTGACATGTGGAGAACTTCAGGACACTATGCCTGTTATGGTGAAAATATGTATTTGACAACGATTGACGAGCAGGAGTATGGCATCAAACCTATGAACTGTTTGGGTCACATTCAGGTCTTTAAGCAAGCACCAAAGTCTTACCGTGATCTACCACTGCGTTACTATGAGTATGGTGTGGTACACCGTCATGAAAAATCAGGTGTACTTCACGGACTTTTACGTGTACGTGAATTTACTCAAGATGATGCGCATATCTTCTGTGAGCCAGAGCAGATAGCCGCTGAAGTACTAGAAGTCGTAGAGTTTGTAGACTCTGTCATGAAACTCTTTGGGTTTGACTACACCATGGAAATCGCAACCAAACCAGAAAAAGCCATCGGAGAAGATGCAGTATGGGAGATGGCAACACAGGGTCTAAAAGATGCACTTGAAGGCAATAATCTACCATATACTATCGATGAAGGTGGTGGTGCATTCTATGGGCCAAAAATTGATATCAAGATTACGGATGCCATTGGTCGTAAATGGCAGTGTGGTACGATACAGGTAGACTTTAACCTTCCTATACGTTTTGATGTAGAGTATGTGGCAGAAGACAATACCCGTAAACAACCAGTGATGATACACAGAGCCATTCTGGGGTCATTTGAGAGATTTATTGGTATTCTTACTGAACACTATGCAGGGGAGTTTCCCTTCTTCCTTGCACCAGTGCAAGTAATATTTGTGCCTATCTCAGAAAGTCATGCTGACTATGCCTACGCGCTTAAGAAAAGTCTGCTCTTAGAAGGCATAGACGCTGAAGTGTACGACAAAAATGACAGCCTTAACAAACGTATCCGTAATGCAGAAAAGCAGCGTGTACCGTATGTTGTTGTCATCGGAGAAGAAGAAGTGACCAATAAAACAGTGGCGATTCGTGACAGAAGAGCCAAAGAACAGTATAATCTTACACAAGATGAATTTATGGTAAAATTAACCAAACAACTTCAAGAAGGAAAAATTTGAGTAGACAAAATGATAGAAACAGCAGGGGAAGAAAAAAGGGTGATGATGTCATCATGAATGATGCGATACGCATTGCTGAGCTAAGAGTCCTTGGTGATGATGGTGAACAATTTGGCATCATTTCTCGTGCAGAGGCTATGAACATAGCAAACGAAAAAGGTTTAGACCTTGTGCTTGTATCGCCAGATGCAAAACCTCCTGTTGCTAAAATCATGGACTACGGAAAACACAAATACGAGCTTGAAAAAAAGAAAAAAGAAGCCCGCA
>CAZQOC010000279.1:0-2298 GCA_964594745.1 uncultured Sulfurovum sp. | reverse complement strand
GTTCATTTCTTTCTTTTGTCTCATGACGAAAAGAAAGAGAACGAACCAAAGAAAGAAAAGCATGAGCGACAAAAACTATAAAGTGTTATTTATATTGGTCGCTGGCATGAAGTTGGTTTTCTAGTCTTAGCAAAATGGTTTAGAACGCTTATGAACAGTGTCCGCCACCACAGCATCCGCCTGAAGCTTCTCTTGGTTTTTCTTCTACTCTGATGGTGAAGGTGTCGCCTGTTTCTTCTGTGTAGAACATATGTTTTTGGCAGAATTTCTGGTTCATTTGGCTCTCCATGAGTTTTGCTTCGATGAGGGCATCGTCTTTATTCTCAAATTGCATATTGTTTTGGAAGTCTGATTTTTTAAAACAGCCACACTCTTTTTCTACGTTTACTGTAAACATTGTATTCCTTTAGATATAATTTGCGTCATATTAACAAAGTTAGATTAATAAAACTTTAGTTTAAGAGAAAATAGGATAAATTTAGTCTTATTCGCATAGTTGAGGGTACTAAAATGACAAAAAAAATTGATGCAGTACGTAAAGAGATAGAGAGTGTGTGCACCTACTGTGGTGTGGGGTGTGACATCACTGGTGTGGTAGAAGACAATAAAATCGTGAAAATGTATGCCCAAAAAGACGGTGTGGTCTCAGAGGGAAACCTTTGTATAAAAGGGAAGTATGGTTATGACTTTGTAGAGGCTAAAGACCGTATACGTGAGCCTCGTGTGCGTAAGAGCTTTTTAGAAAAAAATCCACATATCGCTGAAGCGTTTGCAGATAAATTAACACCTTTTGATGCGGAGTTTTTGACCTGTGATGTAGACACGGCAACAAGCATCGCAACCATGAAACTCGATGAGATTAAAAAGAAATATGGTGGAGACAGTTTCTGTGCCATTGGTGGGGCAAGAACTTCATGTGAGAGTGCTTATGCCTTTCAAAAGTTCTGTCGTGAAACGATGGACTCTCCACATGTCGATAACTGTGCGAGAGTCTGTCACTCTCCCAGCCTAAAAGGGATGCGTGCGACTATGGGTGAGGGTGCTGCAACCAACCCTTATAATGACATCTATGAGACAGAGTTTATGGTGGTCATCGGTTCTAACACGATGGAAGCACATCCTATCATCGCGAACCGAATCATTAATGTGGCAAAACAGCACAATAACCTTGCGATTATAGATGTGCGTGAGACTAAAATGGCGAAGCTTGCAAAGCATAACTGTGTGATACCATTTGAGTCTAACTTACTCGTACTCAATATGATGGCATACGTTATCATCGATGAAGAGTTGTATGACCAAAGTTTCATTGATAACCGTACCAAAGGTTTCGATGACTTTAAAGAGAAGATACTAAATGACCCGTATGCCAACCCTGAGTTTTTCAAAAAAGTAGAAGGGTATGAATATCTGGCAAAAATGATACCAAACATTGCCAGAGAGTATGCCGTGAAAAAATCGATGATTTTCTGGGGACTTGGAATTACACAAAACCTTGATGGTTCTCATGCGGTCATGGCGATTACCCACTTGGCACTCATGACTGGGAATGTAGGTAAAACAGGGGCAGGGCTTATGCCTCTACGTGGACAGAACAATGTACAGGGTGCCTGTGACATGGGATGTCTGCCATACTTTGCACCTGACTACCAAAAGCCAAAAGTAGAAGGGCTCATGACACCACAGCTCATGGATGCGATGCTTGATGGACGCATTAAGGCGTTGCTTAATATGGGTGAAGACATTACGCATATTCATCCAAATATCAACAAGATAGACAAAGCGATGGACAATCTGGAGTTCTGTATGGTACAAGAGATTCTCATGACAGATGTCACAAGAAAAGCGGACATTATCATAGGGGTAAAATCTGCCTATGAAAAGACAGGGGTGTATGTAAACGCCATGCGAAGACTACATCTCTCACAACCTATGGTAGAGAGTGATTTACCAGATGACTGGGAAATCCTTACCCAAATGGCAGACAAGCTAGGCGATGGTGAAAACTTTAACTTCAAAACCTCTGAAGATGTATGGAATGAGGTAAGAGAAGTAGCACCTGTACGATTTTCCGGTGCAAACTACTACAGACTTGAAAGACACAGAAAACGTGGTATGCAGTGGCCTATCTACAACGAAGATACACCGATTCTTCATTTGCTTGACTTTAGAACAGAAGATGGGCTAGGGAAGTATGTCTATAAACAGTATGAACCACGTGGGCAGGTACAAGAGATACTTGATGGTACTTTCTACAAAGAGAGTTATGAGGGTTACTACCTTACAACAGGACGTACC
>CAZQOC010000278.1:0-2300 GCA_964594745.1 uncultured Sulfurovum sp. | reverse complement strand
TTTCCTCTCATCGTCATCATCTTTGTCTAGTTCATCAAGTACTTTATCTGCAATGAGGTCAAAGTAAGAGCGACGTGCACCTATAAAAAGGTTAGTATCTTCTCCTACTTTCATATCATATGCAAAGTCTGCATCATACATCCCCACATGCACACGTCCTTCACCTGAACCTGTGGGGTACTTAGGTGTTATGTCTACCACTGCACCCATAGCACCATACGTCACATCAAATCCACCTAAGTATGCATCTATCTGTCCTGTCATCTCAGGAGCTATCACGGAGTGAAGACCACCTAAGTGAAACAAGTATCCTATAGGCAAATGATTGATTGTAAAGCGTGTCTCTCTTGGCTTAGAACCATGCACATAAAGTTCCGAAGCATCATCATTGTTAGTACTCACAATGCCTGCAAAGCTTTTTAGTGCTTTTATAGGGTCACCATTGGTTCCTGCTATTTCTAATGCTTGCTTAGCAGTGAGTTGCTTTTGCATAGGTGCATCTTTCATATAGCCCTCTTTTTGATACACCTCATCACTGTGTTTTTGCGCATTAACTTCTATCGTGTCAAGGGTTACTTCTGCATTTAGGACTAGTGGTAAGGTTGTTAGGCTGAGTAGTATTTGTTTTTTAGTCATTCTTTTTCTCCCCAACCTTTTTAAATCTCAATCCCTGAGAATGAACAATACCTTCTTTCACATAGATAGTTTCTTGCATACTACGTCCTATACCTTCTATAATGGCTTCCGTGTCATTCACAGGTTTCAATAGTGCAGTTCCAATTTCCCCTGACATATATTTTGTCTTTACCACAGGATATCCATCTTCCATCATCAACTCTACATCTTTTATCTGCCACTCTTTAAGTTCAAAATTATTAAGCACATTGTAGTGTCCAAAATATGACTTCCATACTTCAGGTACATGGGTAGGTTTATTCACTTTTAACCCACCAATAAACGTATTCCCCTGCATAGAAGCAACAATAACATGACGCCCCTCTATATCCTCGGTATTGAGTTCTACTTTTTCTAACATAGTATTACTTATGGAGAATAATCCCAACAATTTGTATTTAATCTTATAGGTATTATTTTTTGTTTTATAAAGCTTAAATGTACCATTGTCTGTGTATGCCGTATAACTCTCTTTTGACTCTTTTTTTATCTTGACCTTACCAAGTACTGTTGCATAAATCCCCTCAAAATCAGAGTCATGAGAGATAACCAACTTTTTCTTTTGTATCTTATTCCCCGTTTTAGCTTCCCATGCTTTTTCTAAAAGTTTTTGTGCTACTTCTGTGGCATCTATACCAGCAGTATTTGCCATCACTATTACAGCCAACTTAGAGTGTGAACTCACTATAAAGTAGGCATTTTGGGCTACAGTATTACCACCATGGTGATAGGCTGTATCTTCTTTTCCTAAAATTTCATTATCTATAAAAAATCCTAGCCCTATCTCTTGACCTACATCTAATGCTACATGTTTGTTTTGTACGGTAAACATCTTCTGAAGCGTAGAAGCTTTTAGAATTCTTTTTCCATCATAGATTCCGTTTGCATTTATCATCATGGCTAAATGAGACAGTTCATTTACTGAAATATTTAACGCTCCTGCTGGTATTTCACCTATGGCATATTCAGGTACTTCTTTTCCTTCTTTATAACTTTTGGAAGCATTATTTCCATGAAGTGCCATTTTTAGATCAGCATTGTACATTCGCATAGGTTCTAAAAGACTTTTGTATATATAATTTGCATATTTAATTCCACTTACTTTTTCTATACTGTCACCCAAAAGTGTCATTGCCAGATTGGAATAACTCAATATAGTATTGGGCTTATAGGCTACATATTCATTATGTATAAGATTTACGTACTCAGTATATAATAAGGGATCTGTAGCAAACATTCTATCTAGCCAATCCCCTGGTAGTCCAGAATGATGGGTCATAATCGTACGAGGTGTAATGCCATTGGTTGAACCAAAACGACTCTTGATGCTGAACCCTGGCAAATACTTTTTAAGAGGTTTGTCTATATTCATTTTACCCTCTTCAACTAACTTCATCGTAGCCATTGCAGTAAACAGTTTGGTAATAGACCCTGCACGGTAACGTGTTTGTGGTGTAGCTTTGATGCCTTTGGCTTTATCGGCATACCCAAACCCTTCAGACCATACTATCTTTTGGTCATCCACCAGAGCTACAGAAAGCCCCATTATCTCATTATCATTCATCTGTTCTTTAATGTACCAACGCATATACTCTTTAACATAGGCATATTTATCTGCTTCAGAT
>CAZQOC010000277.1:0-2321 GCA_964594745.1 uncultured Sulfurovum sp. | reverse complement strand
TCTTTTGAAAGAGTATCGTAAATGAAAATTGCGAACTTTATTTTACACTATCTTTCTATATATTTCAACATTTATAATTTCCTTTTTTAGATATATGTATTGATGCTATATTACATATCGTTGATGATATCATCAATACTTTCCAACACTCCCAAACAAACCCCATCACTTCAACCTCTCCAAAATACCAAAACTCTCTTCATCCATCTTAGAAATCCATCCGCCATGCCTAACATTTGAGGTGCCAATTTGGTACCTCAAGATCTCTTCATACTCATCTTTAGTTATCTGAAATCTAAAACTTTCAGGAAATCTTTTGAGGTTTCTAGTGACAGCACGATTGAGTTGTTTTGTTTCTACTTGATATAAATCTGCCAAATCACTATCGAGCATAACTTGCATACCTCGTACCGTATAGATTTGATTTTGTATCATTTCTTTACTAGCAATCATTTCGTGCATTGATTCTTCTTTTTTATTTATTGTAACAAGTATTATTTAGATTTGATAAAAATATGTCATATTGACATATTTTTACTACCTACACTTTCTAAATATCATCCATATAAACAAAAAATATGATAAGCAAAAAAACCAAAAAACCACACAAAATTTCTCATGATTACAGACACTCCTACCTCTACTTCTCTTTCAAAACCCTCAAAAATTCCCCTCTATTACTATAGCCCACAAACTTATGCTCAATGCTTTCATCGTGACTATTTACGATGTAAAGTATGGGTGTAAAACGTGTTTTGGCGAACTGTTTTGGGTAGCTGTCTTTGTCTAGGTTTAGCATGACGGGGATGTATTTGTTTTTTACTTTTGCGTCTATGTCATTTTGGGAGAGTATGCGGTTTTCTAGCTTTCTACACCATGGACAGTAGGAGGTGGTCATGAACATGAGTAAAGGTTTACCCGCTTTCTTGGCTTTGGCTAAGGCGGTGTTATAGTCTGTTTCATAACCCATATCTTTAGCGAAGGTCTCGTGAGTGACAGCGGTTTTGCTTGTGGAGAGTTTTTTGTTGTCCTCGATGTACTGACGTTTGAACTTATCGAGCATCTCTTCTACCGTGTCTGCTAACTGGTCATCAACATCTTCTTCATCTTTAAAGTCTGGGGCTATGAGTTTAGTGTCACTATAGGTGATGCCAAAGACACGTTGCGTACTCTCTTTGCGTAGTACATACTCTGCAAGCTCCAGCTTTACTTCCAAACCTACGACAGAATCTAAAGAAACATCATGTATCACAAAAGCAAGCACACGTGAGGAGTGCCCTTGTGTGCTTACACCTATCTCTTTAGACATACTTTTCATCAGACTTTTGATGTCTTCACTGTACTTGGCAGTTTTGGGTGACATGTTGGCGACTATGGGGTCATAAGCATCAACCCCGGTAAGCACAAAAAAACTTTGTGCACAGAGTGTCGCGGTAGCCAAAAGGCTTAGTATGATATGTTTAAACATTGAGTGCTTTTGTGCTTGTCCAGTCACCATGCAAATTACATTTTGCTATGGCTGAGACTTCTTTTACACCGTCTAGTTTGACTCTTGTACCCAGGTAACCTCTCGAAACGGTAGGCTCTAAAGCAACACTGTCTACCTGCTTACCATCTGCAAAAAGTATAATCTCATAAATCCAGTGATTGTCTGTACTAGGATGGATGATACCACCCTGACCCACACTCACCTCTACGAGCGTATACCCCGCTGCATCTTTACTACCCAGTGTAATCTCTGGTGTATGTTTAAGCTCAGCTTTAGTCATGTTTTTAGGATCTTTAGGTGTCATTTTTTCTTTGTTTACTATCAATTTTTCATCATATGCTGATGCTACTGTACTTGCCAAAGCAGTCGTAGCTGCTATTTTCATCATCTCTCTTCTTGTCATGTTGTATCCTTAGTTGTTATTTATTATTGAGATTTATCATACACTATTTTTCATAAAGTACCCTAAAACGTGTATTGGATATTTTAGAGTCTTCTGTGTGTAACTCATGTGTAAGCTCATGCAAACCTTGGGCTTTAAACAGATCTACCTCTGCTTGCGTCAGTGGCCATGGAGGTCCATCAAAATCTTCTTCTTTTTTGTGTGCTACAAGTAAAAGTCTACCACCTTTTTTGACTGTATGAGCTACAGCACTTATCATCTTTTTTCTAAACTCAACGGGTAATGACTGTATGGTTAACGCCTCAAAGACAAAATCAAACTGTGCTTCATACTCAAAGATATCTTGCTTGACAAACTTTACATTTGAATCTGCAAAACGCTCTTTTGCCAAGTCTAAGGCAGTTTGAGAGACATCTATGGCAGTGACAT
>CAZQOC010000276.1:0-2322 GCA_964594745.1 uncultured Sulfurovum sp. | reverse complement strand
GATAGCTTAGGCTTGGGTTGGCTTCGCGTAGGGTGGATTGCCCATCGGAAATACCCTTGGGGTGCATCCACCATTATTTGCATATAATATTTTATCTTGACGGTGGATAAATCCACCCTACGTGTCTTCTTCATCGTTGATGACAGACCACTCGTCAAATGGTAGTGCTTCAAAGTGTAGTTTTTCTATGGTGTATTCATAGGTATTGGCTACGGTGATGATGGTAACTTTTTGAATGCCATATTTTTTATAGAGGCTAAATTTGTTTTGTGACTTTACCCAAAGACTCTCTTCACTTTCAAAAGGTGCAGGAATGATAAGTTCCCCCTCTTTAGTCATATAGCCATGAATACCCAAGGTTTCTACATGGATGTGGTGCTTCATAAGTGCAAGGGCTATCATGGTGTCAAACTGAAGGATAAAGGGTTGTCCTAGCGTGAGGTACTTGGCAAAGGCGAAGTCAAAGAGGAGCATCTTTTTCCCTGACTTTTGATAATGGTCATCCATAAAGAGTATGAGTTTTTCTTCAGTGAATCGTTTGATGGTTTTGTAGAGCCAGTCTTTAGATACCTTAAACTTCTCTTTGGCAAAGGTGTAGATCTGATAAGTGGTCAGATGCTTGGTATGGTGTTGCGCAAGTAGTAGTAAGAGTTTTTGTTCCTGAGGTTCAAAAGAACTTTGAAAGAATGTTTTCATCGCCTGTTGAGCGTTTTTTTGAGAACGAGCAAGAAGAGGGAGCGTCCCCGAACGTAAAAAATGGTTAAATCCACGGTTTTGTGTCGTAGTATGTTCAAATGCCAGAAACTCTTCATAATCTAGAGGGAAAAGTTCTGTAGCGATAAAGTGTTTATCTTTTATGGGGCTACGTGTCACTAGAATGAGTTGTGTGACATTGGGAAAAGAGGTGAGGATACCTTCTTCATAGTGGTCTAAGATTAGAAGCTCAATGGTGTTTTTGTCTATATACTGTTGCAGTGTGAGTGTCTCAAGGGTATGAAAGATGAGATTTGGGTCATCCATATCTATGTAGAGTACATGCTCTTCTGGCAGTTCTGAAAGATAATCTATGATGAGAGATGTTTTGCCTGAACCACGTACACCATAAAGGTTGATATCTCCCATAGAGGGGAGTTGACATTTTCTTGGTACAAAAAAATCACTATGGGGTAGATGTGTGTGATAATATTCAAGTAATTGCATATGTAATACCTATATTTTTCCTTGTTAAAAGGAAATATTTTTCAGTATTGTAGCAGTTTTAGGGTTAAAAGTATTGCACCTTTCAAAAACTTTGGGTATAATTCGCGTTCCTAAATTTATGTTAGAGGGTTTGACCCTGTGTTTTAGGCACCTTGGCATTGCCTTGCTAACGAGTTCTTTAAAGGGTAAACATGGAAAAAATTAGATTAAAGCTTAAAGCTTATGATCACAGAGTTTTAGACAGATCAGTTGCTGCTATCGTAGATGCAGTTAAACGTACAGGTGCAGAGATTAGAGGGCCAATTCCAATGCCAACTAAAATCAAGCGTTATACGGTTCTTAAATCGCCACACGTAAACAAAGATTCACGTGAGCAGTTTGAGATTAGAGTTCACGGAAGAATGATCGACATCGTTTCTGCGACTTCAGATACTATTGATTCACTTATGAAGTTGGATCTAGCACCTGAAATCGAAGTTGAAATCAGATCAATGGACAAGTAGGAGTAGAGAATGGAATTTATTATTGAAAAAATTGGTATGAGCAGAACTGTTGAAGTACCAAGTGTTCCAGTGACACTTCTTAAAGTTGTTGAAACGAAAGTTTGTGAAGTGAGAGAAGACGGTAAAGCACTTGTTGCGTATAACTCAAGCAAAAAACTCAATAAGAGCATCGAAGGTCAGCAGACTAAATTTGGTGTATCTAAAGAGTTTAACAAATTTATGACTATCGAAGTAGCAGAAGGTACTGAAGCTGGTGACTTAAACGCAGCTGCATTGGCTGAAGCGACACTTGTGAAAACATCTTTAGAGACTAAAGGTAGAGGTTTCCAAGGTGGTATGAAACGTCACGGATTTGGCGGTGGACCTGCAGCACACGGACATAGATTTGGTAGACGTATCGGTTCTATCGGTAATGCTGAGTGGCCTGGACGTGTTCAAAAAGGTAAAAAAATGCCTGGACAATACGGTAACCAAATGACAACTGTGAAAAATGATGTTATATCATTCGATGCTGAAAATGGCATCTTAGTATTAAAAGGTTCAATTCCTGGTCACAATGGGGCTAGAGGATTAGTAAGGATAGTTAAATAATGAAAACAACAGTAATTAAAACAACAGA
>CAZQOC010000275.1:0-2380 GCA_964594745.1 uncultured Sulfurovum sp. | reverse complement strand
CTAAGGCAATTCCTCCACCTATCATAGAGAGTTTGGCAAAGAAAGCTTCATCAAATTTAAGTACATCTATCTCCCACCACTGTAATGCTGGACCTACGGATGGCATAGCCCGATAGACAAAGATGACTATCATTGCCATTTTAATATGTCTAATGGTATCTGGATTCAAATCTTCTATGAGCGTATTTAAAAGATAGAGTACCACTGCCAAAGAGACAACGAAAACTATCTCTTGCGAGTAAGGCACTTCATTGTACCCTATAAGCACAACAAAGACAGCAAAGAGTAACCCACCAAAGAGTACTTGTTTATTTAAAGGGCTACTTTCTACAGGATTGAGCTTCACTACCAATACCCCTATTATGGAAAGAATAGGGATAAATAAAGAGAGTTTAAAGACAGTTTCATAATCATACATATCTGCTAACTCTCCACCAAGCCATCCCATAATAAAGATGGCTAAGCCTAGCGAGAGCCGTGAAAGCACTTGTATCGTTGCAAGCTCTTTTTTGATCTCCTCATCTGATTGTGTTTTATCTACCACTTCTGTAGTCATGGTATCTGCAACTACATCTTGCATGACAAAACCTATGACTCCCAGTACGGAAGCAAAAATGTAGACACTCTCTTTACTGTACCCAGCTATCCACTGATGCTCTCCCACAATCCCAATGAGCAATACAGTACTTAATGCCATAAGTATCGCACCGATGAACACATACACTTTTCTATTGGAACCAAAAATTCTCACAGAATCGACCAATTGTCCAAATATCATTTTAATGGTCCATGGTACTGTAAGCCATACACCTAAAGCCACCAAGTCTTCTGCACTGAGTGTCAACTCTTTTTTCACCCAGAAATCTTTCGCTATTGCCACAAAAACACTGGAACCATAAGCAAAATAGATAAGAAGCAAAGGCAGATAACGCATTCTAAGTGCACGTATGGGGGTCGTAATAATATCAATTATATTCATACATAAAATAGTAGCAGATTTTTGTTAGTTCGAGATAATTCATACAATTTTTATCTTATTCTTATCAAAATATTTGATAATGTTTATCTACTTTACGTGAAGGCTTTAATCTTTCATTATTACACATTAAATAAGTTTATTTAATAAATATTATTCAAATATGTACTTTTTAATACGCCTTTAAATAAGCTTGACATAGAATAGATAAAATTGAATTTAATAAAAAAGGAACATAATGGCAAGATTAATAGTTATGGGTGGTGGAGTCGCAGGACACACGACTGCAACATTTGCGAAAAAATGGTTAGGTGATGAACACGAAGTAGTAGTGGTTACTCCAAATTCACAATGGAACTGGATACCCTCAAATATCTGGGTAGGTGTAGGACAAATGCAAAAGAAAGATGTTGTCTTTCCTCTTGCGCCTATCTACGCTAAAGCAGGGATTGACTACAGACAAGCCCTTGCTACCGAGATTCATCCAAATGGTAAAGAAGGAAGCGATAGACCTTATATCGTTATTCAGTCAACCAAAGAGGGTGAAGCAGGAAAAACTGAAGAAGTGGAATATGACTACCTAGTCAATGCGACTGGTCCTAAACTAAACTTCGATGCAACTCCAGGTCTAGGTAATGGTAAAGGTGAATTAGGTGGTAATACCGTTTCTGTTTGTACTGCAGACCATGCTGTACATGCGAACTTGGAACTTAAACAAGTATTTGAAAAAGCCAAAAAAGGTGAGAGACAAAAAATTCTTGTGGGTACAGGTCACGGTATGTGTACGTGTCAAGGTGCTGCTTTTGAGTACATCTTTAACATCGAGCATGAAGCTAGAAAAGCTGGTATCAGAGATATGCTCGATATCAAGTGGATTTCAAACGAATCATTCTTAGGTGACTTCGGTATGGGTGGTCTTCATATGAAAGTGGGAGGATATGCTGTATCCTCTAAACTGTTTGCTGAGTCACTCTATGCAGAAAGAAATGTGGACTGGATCATTGGTGCGCATACTTCTAAAGTAGAAGAAGGGAAAATCGAGTATGAACTGCTAGATGGTACGAAACACGAAGAGACATTTGACTTTGCAATGCTTATCCCTCCATTCTCTGGTGTTGGGTTTAAAGCTTATGACAAAGATGGGTCAGACATGACTGATGTACTTTTTGCGCCAAACGGATTTATGAAAGTGGATGCAAAATATGATGCAGGTGCGTATGAGAACTGGAAAGCATCTGACTGGCCAAGAACCTATCAAAACCCTACTTTTGATAACATTTTTGCAGCGGGTATTGCTTTTGCACCGCCACACCTTATCTCAAAACCAATGAGCTCACCAAACGGCACACCGATCAACCCTACACCTCCACGTACAGGTATGCCTGCAGGTATCATCGGTAAAGC
>CAZQOC010000274.1:0-2385 GCA_964594745.1 uncultured Sulfurovum sp. | reverse complement strand
AACGTTTTAACAAGATCTTTGACTTGATGCAAAACTTTTACAAGGTAGATCCTTTACTCCCCAATAGTGATTATCAATCCAAAGACATGAAGCAGATTGAGGAACAGGTAGTATTGAAGCGAGAGGCATTACATAAATTGGTCATCGATGCAGGAGCGTCTAAAACGGCGATTGATAACTTTAAACCAATGAGTATTAAAACGCTTTCAGAAAAAACTGTCTTTACAAAAGAGACACTTCTAGAACATCGTAACTATAAAAAATATGTTGAAAAAAATCCTCAGATAGATGTATTGTTTTTAGAACTTAAAGATTTGTTAGCGAAATGGATGAAGAATTTAGAAGCTATCGTCCTGCATAACCTTTTTAATATTTATGCCTACTATAAAAATGCCAACATTACCAATGCCAAAACTTCAGGGGTATTGAGCTTTGATGATTTGACCTATTTTACCTATAGACTTTTGTATGAGAGCATCTCAAAAGAGTTTTTGTATTTTAAGATAGACTCTAAGTTTAAACATATATTGCTTGATGAGTTTCAAGATACCTCTACGTTACAGTTTTTACTGCTTAAGCCACTCATAGATGAGATATTTGCTGGTTCGGGGCAGAGTGAGTTTAGAAGTTTCTTTTATGTGGGTGATACCAAGCAGTCACTCTACCGTTTTCGTGGTGGGGTAGAGGAGTTGTTTGACAAAGTAGCCAAGGACTATGGTGTAGAGATACTGCCTATGGATACCAACTACAGAAGTGTCAAATATGTGGTAGAACAGGTAAACCGTTGGTTTGAGCCTACCATGAAAGGCTATGTACCTCAAAAAAGTAGAGAAGGCGCACCTGAAGGGTACGTTGAAGTAGTAGAATCTGAAGAACTCATAGATGAAGCAGTGAAGCAAGCCAAGAGACTTTTGGATTTGGGAGTTGATGTCGATGAGATTGCTTTTTTAGTCTCTACCAACAAAGATGGGCAGACGCTACAGGAAGCCTGCCAACATCAAGGGATAGAAACGTTACTGAAAACCTCCTCATCACTTAAAAATATGCCAAAGATCGCCGCATTGGTTGCTATGACTGAGTATCTCTTCTTTGGTGAGAAGATAGATGCACAGGCAATGCTTCTCAATGTAAGAAAGTCATTAGGGGATGTAGATGTATCATGGTTCTCTGTTTTTATGTCTCCGCTGCAAGTGGTAGATAAACTGGTGCGTGAATTTGGGTATTTTGATGATGATTTGAATATCTTAAAACTTTTGGAGTTCGCATCTAATTACAGTGATATTCCTACCTTTATAGAGGAGTTTGAAACTTCTAGCATCGCTGTGGCTTCTAATACCATACACGGTGCGAAGATTATGACCATACATGGTTCCAAAGGGTTAGAGTTTGAGTATGTGATACTTCTAGATAAACTGACCCGCAAGAACAGTGATAAGTCGGCATTGTTGTATCATTATGATAAACATCTGTACATCGATAAAATACTTTACCGAACCAAAGGGAGAGAAAATTTTGACAGTATGTATGCAGAGATGATAGAGGAACGTAAGATCTCTTCCGCCAAAGATAGTATGAATGTACTGTATGTGGCACTTACCCGTGCAGCAGAAGGCTTGATAGTGATACGAAAGCCTAAAGATTCTATTTTTGATGCTTTGGGTATGGAAGTAATGAGATTAGGAGAATTAAAAACTGTAGGGGTCAACCCATGTGTTGACCCACAAACAGTAGAAGCGGAATCTAACATTCTTCTTAGAAACTACGGTACACAAGAGACCCCAACACAAGAAGAGGAAGAGGAAAAAGACTACGAAGCGATACTGTTTGGTACGGCTTTGCATTATGCTTTAGAGATGTTGGGTAGTTTTGATAGTGCTAGTTTACTCTTCGCTATGATGGCAGTGAAAAACAGATATGGGCAGCAACTTACGCAGGCACATTTGAATGAGATAGAAAACCGTGTGAGGATGCTCATAGAAGATGAAAAGTTTCAAATGTTACTAGTAGGTGCAAAAGTACGTAAAGAACAGGCACTCTCTTTTGAGGGAGAGCTTAAGCAGATAGATTTGCTTTTGGAGTATAAAGACTCCAATCTGGTGATAGATTATAAGAGTTCTAAAAAATATAGTCTCAAACATCAAAAACAAGTAGGATATTATAGAAAAGCCATTGCAAATATTACAGGGAAAAGGACGGAGGGGATGATTATTTACCTGACAAATGAAGGAATTTCTCTTTTAAACTTAAAATAAACTGAATTTAAAAAAATTTTAAGATTAAGTGGGTACAATCCGTCCACAAAAGAGCGAAAGCTTATATTTAACAAGGACAAATTCATGAAAATGACAAAGGTACTTAAACCTGCTGAAGTTCAACGTGACTGGG
>CAZQOC010000273.1:0-2393 GCA_964594745.1 uncultured Sulfurovum sp. | reverse complement strand
TTATTATAGCAAAAAGAATTTGAGAGAGGACTAAGAAGTGTTATTTAAAACAACTCAAAGGCCTAATTTAATCCATACTGTGTATAAAGTTGTCATAAATTTCATCTAAAGTATGGTCTTTTTTCTTGATATCTTCTTGTTTTCCTTTAGGCAGAGCAGCTTCAAGTACCTCTATACGTTTGATAAGATATTCGAAAATCTCTTTGTTGACATCTGGTATTTTATCGTGACTGAGTGGGCTTTTATCGTAGCCACGCTTGAGTACACGTGCTGGGATACCTACTGCTGTAGAATTAGAAGGTACATTTTTGACCACCACAGAGTTGGCACCAACTTTGGCATTTTCACCTATGCTAATGTTACCCAGTACCTTTGCACCCGCACCGATAACAGAGCCACTTTGAATAGTGGGGTGGCGTTTACCTTTGTCTGTACTTACGCCACCTAGTGTTACTTGCTGATAGATGAGTACATCATCTTCAATGATAGTCGTCTCACCAATGACAACACCTACACCATGGTCTATAAATACACGTCTACAGATGGTTGCCCCGGGGTGGATATCTATCATTGTTAAAAACATACCAATGGCTGAGATAAGACGGGGGATAAAACGTAAGCCTTTGGTGTAAAACCAGTGTGCTATACGGTGAAAGAAAAGTGCCCACAATCCAGGGTAGTTAAAAAAAAGTTCAAATGTAGAGTGTAGAGCAGGGTCATTTTTTTTAACAGTTTGAAAGTCTTCTCGTATGAGAGAAAATAGATTCATTTTAATTATCCTCTTCTATGGCTTGAATGGTTTTAAGATAGCTATTTTCACTTAAAAAAAGGTAAAGTTTTCCTAAAAGTTCTCTTTTTTCTTCTTTTGTAATGAGTGTAGACTCTTCTAAACGGTATTTGAGTGTTTTATCTATGAGATTAGTATCATAATCAAGGTCATCAAGGACATCCATCAGATTTTGTGCTTCTATAAGGTTTTCTACGCTGTAGCTGCCATCTTCTTTGAACTGTATGACTGCTTCGGTAGGGTGAGTAAAAAGGTTGTGCTTCATCCCCAGTACTTCTTGGTAAGCGCCAGTTAGAAAAAAGGCTAAAAAATACTCCTCTTGACTCACATTAATATCATGTAGATACAGGGGCAAATCACGGTTAAAGCCCAGTTCACCATCTGAATCACAGGTGATATCCCAAATACTAGCAGGATTGGTAGGCTTTTCATCGAGTCTATCCAGTGGCATCACCGGAAAGTGTTGTGCAAGCCCCCAAAAATCAGGCAATGATTGAAATGCAGAAAAGTTTACAAGATATTTCTCTTGTATGCGGTCTTGGAGTCTTTTAAGTTCATCAGTATCTTCGTTGCGTAGTAGAAAGATTGCTTTTTTAATGATGAGATTGACAAGTATCTCGGTATTGGAACGATCTTCTAGATCTATATAGCCCAAATCAAAAAGTGTCAGTAGACTTTCCATATGGTCAAGTGCATCATGTAGATATTCACGTGCCTGTTTACGTGAGAGTGAAGTGTACAGGTCATTTAGCTCTTCAATGAGAGGTGGATTGTTTTCTTTTAGACGTAGACCTTTTTCGTTGTACTCTTGTGAAAATAGCTCTAGCACAGGAGCCACCAAGACAGAGTGTGATGCTGCAATATAACGTCCAGACTCAGTAAAGATATCAGGTTCTTTCACTTCTTTACTCTTAGCAATGTCTTGCATAAGAAAGACAACATCGTTGGCAAACTCTTGAAGCGAGTAATTACGCTCTTGTTTTCCCTCATGCTGACTGTACTCCACGGCAAGTCCTCCGCCTATGTTGATGGCACCCAGGGCATCTGCACCACGTTTTTTAAGCTCTGCATAGATGTTCCCTGCCTCACGTAAGGCTTTTTTGAGGGGGTTAATATCTGAGAGTTGTGAGCCGATGTGAAAGTGTATCATCCATAGCCTAGAGAGTAAGTGATGTTTTTTGAGCATTTCATACGCTTCTAGTAATTCTGTGGATGTCAATCCAAATTTAGAAGAGTAGCCACCACTTTTTGCCCAAATACCTATACCTGCACTATGTAAACGTATACGCATTCCAATCTTGGGTGCGATAGGATTCTGAACAGCAGTATTGAACTCTTTATTAACCTGTATAATTGTCTCCAGCTCACCCAGTCCTTCTATGGTCACTGTAATGTTATGTCCCATCTTCGAAGCAATAAAACATAAAGATATCATCTCTTTATCTTTAAATCCATTTACGGTAATGGGTGCACCAATAGGTGTTTTCGTCATGGCAATGATGAGTTCAGCTTTGCTTCCTGCTTCTAGTCCATAGTTATATGCAGCAGAGACTTCCATCAGTGACTCTACAAAGTTAGGAAACTGATTGACTTTGAGAGGAAAAAC
>CAZQOC010000272.1:0-2399 GCA_964594745.1 uncultured Sulfurovum sp. | reverse complement strand
AACGTCCACTAGGTTCTGAAGCATTGAAAAAATATATCGATGCAAAACACAAAGCAGAAGGTGACAAATACCAACCATTGGCATTTGGTATGGTACACCCTGTCTCTACACACAACTATGAACTTCGATACTGGATGGCAGCTTCAGGCATCAGACCCGATGCTGATGCCACGATTAAGCCATTCCCACCACCAACTATGCCTTCAAACCTCATTGCAGGAAATATCGAAGGATACTGTGTGGGTGAGCCATGGAATGAAAGAATTGTGTTAAAGAAAAAAGGATCAACCCTTGTAACGAACTACGATATCTGGAACAACAACCCGGAAAAAGTACTTCAAGCAAGAGCAGACTTTGTGAAGAAATACCCAGAGACTACGAAAGCAGTCATGAAATCTATCATTCAGGCACAAATGTGGCTAGATGCAAGCTGGGAACACAGAAAAGAAGCAGCGAAAATTCTTAGTAAGCCAAACTATGTAAAAGCACCGGTAAAAGTACTTGAAAAATCTATGACAGGGACATTCCAGTACCTTAAAGGACAAAAGTCAGAAGCCAACCCGATGTTTAACGTATTTGCCAACTATTATGCTGCCTATCCATTCTACAGCCATGGTATGTGGTTCATTACGCAGATGTACAGATGGGGACAAATCGACAAAGCAGTGGATATGAAAAAAGTCATCGAATCTGTCTATAGACCTGACCTGTTTGCTGAAGTAGCCAAAGAGGTAGGATACACCTTGCCACCAAGCCCATGGAAAATCGATGGAGTGGATGAGTACAACAAATTCATGGATGGTAAAGTCTATGATCCAAACAAAGCTGTAGAGTATATCTTCTCTACAGGGATTGATGAATCTAAAGTAAGTGAGGCAGATCTTAAAGCAGCTAATGCATGGGAAGGTAGCCTTAAAACAGCACAGCCTGACTATGTATGTCCATACGGACCAGCTGGATGTGCTGACCCAAAATATGTAAAAGCTGTGAAATAATTTTATGCCAAAGGCTACTATGCCTTTGGCATGGTCATACTTTGTATTTACACGTACCTGAAGGCGTTGCCTCCTTAAAAATTGTAATCCAAACGTACATCAGGTACCTGTAAATACAAACTTGTGCACTTCCAAGTCCCATTTTTAAACTGTCTCTGTCTCCTCTGTGCAACAGGAGGATACCGTGCCTATTTTGAGATTTGGAAGTTCACAATTTTAAGGAGCAAAAATGAACAATGAACTGGCAAAAAAAATAATACTGCCCATAATAGTCTTTATCGCTATTTTGGGAGTGTGGAGTGGTATTGCCAACGTGGTAGAAGATTTTCCTACCCCGTCAGATACCTATGTAGCAGCATTTGGAGGCATCAATGTAGATGGTGATGAAGTCAAAGGCGTGTTGGCAGATCCATTTTATGTGGTCAACGAAGATGACAAAGGAATCTTCTGGCAGATACTGGCATCACTTCAAAGAGTTTTTGGAGGTTTTGCACTTGCTATTTTGATTGGAATTCCTGTGGGGATTCTTATTGGTATCAGTAAAACAGCTCAATATGCCTTTGATCCATTTATTCAGATACTTAAGCCTGTCTCACCACTTGCGTGGTTACCCTTGCTGTTATTTATCTTTCAAGATATCAATATGACAGCTATTTCGACGATTTTTATCACCTCTATATGGCCGATTATCATTAACACGGCACTAGGTGTTAAAAGTGTTAATGAAGACTATATGAATGTTGCCAAAGTACTTCGCTTTACACCGATGGAGACCGTTATAAATATCATTCTGCCTGTTGCAGTACCTTATATGTTTACAGGGATGCGTCTCTCTTTGGGGATCGCATGGCTTGTGATTGTTGCTGCGGAGATGCTTACCGGTGGTATTGGTATTGGTTTTTGGATATGGGATGAGTACAACAATCTCAATTATCACAACATTATCATTGGTATTATTGTGGTTGGTCTTGTAGGATATTTGCTTGATTTTATTATGGGAAAAATTGCAGATTTCTTTGATTATACGAAAAAAGGAAGAGCGTAATGGGTAAGTTTTTAACACTTAAAAATATAGAAAAAAGATTTCCTATTCCGGGAAAAGAAGATTATATTGCAGTGACAGATGTCAACTTTGAGATCAAAAAAGATGAGATTATCGCCATTATTGGACACAGTGGATGTGGTAAATCTACATTGCTCAATATGGTCTCCGGACTAGACAGACAGACCAAAGGAGACATCATCCTTAAGGGCAAAGAAGTCACCGGTCCTAGTCCAGAGCGTGCGGTGGTCTTTCAAAACCACTCATTGTTACCATGGTTGACTGTCTATCAAAATATCGAGATGGCCGTCAAAAAAGTAATGCCTGAACTTGACCCCGCACAACTCAGAGAACGTGTAGAA
>CAZQOC010000271.1:0-2399 GCA_964594745.1 uncultured Sulfurovum sp. | reverse complement strand
GTAGCGTATAATAATCTCCTCTAGGAGAAAAAACCGTAATATCTTCAGAGAACAAATCGCTTTTTGCCAATTCATAAAACTCTTCTATAGAATCATTTTGATAATGCAGGCTCTCTAGCCATTCAAGATTGACACCATTTCCACCGTCTTTATATTTCCAGTGTGCCGCAACACCATACTCTGCCAACCTATGCATCTCTTCTGTACGGATTTGCGCTTCAACAATACCCTCTTCACTAAAAAGTGTCGTATGGATGGTCTTATAGCCATTTTCTTTCGGTACTGCGACATAGTCTTTAAAACGTGAGATAAGCGGTGTAAAATGTAAATGCATTAGTCCCAACACTTCATAACACTCTATGGGTTTTTTCACCACGATGCGCACAGCAAGTAAATCAAGTATTTCTTCTATACTCACACCTTTTCGATGCATCTTCATATAAATAGAATAATAGTGTTTCACCCTTCCAAAAACATCAAATTCCCCTTCTGTAAATCCATCTTTGAGCATGAGTTCTGTCACATTTTGGATAAAGGCATTCAATTTGAATTGTAAATTCTGAGCATTGGATTGGATAAACGCATCTATACGATGATAGTCATCAGGATAGATATATAAAAAACTTAAGTCTTCTAGTCTATTTTTAAGTCTTGCTATACCAAGCCTATGTGCAATGGGTGCATAGACTACTAAAGTTTCTTCTGCAATACGTCTTTGTTTTTCAGGACGTAAAGCATCAAGTGTCAGCATATTATGTAGTCTATCACACAATTTAATCACCAATACACGTACATCTTTCACTGACGCAATGAGCATTTTACGAAATGTAAGTGCAGAGTTGATGAGTCTTTCATTTGAATCTGATGCAACAAGCTCTTCATCACGAATTTCTATGATTTTAGTGAGTCCTTCAACCATATGAGAAACATCTTCACCAAATGCATCTTCCAAATCTTCTATGGTAAAAGAGGTATCTTCTACCACATCATGCAAAAGTGCTGCTTGTACCATTGTTTCATCATTTGAAAAGACTGCAGTGATAGCAGCTACGAGTATGGGATGGACAATATAGGGTTCACCACTTTTACGTGTTTGACCATCATGTGCAGTCATGGAAAGTTCAAGGGCTTTTTTTGTCTGGGGTAGAGGGTTTGGGAGTTGTTCCCAAAGAAGCGCAGTCGCTTCTTTTATGGTGTGTATATTCTGTGCTTTAGAGAGAAAAGCATCCAAAAGGGTCTACCCCTCTAGACTTACTGTAATTTTACCTTCAGCAATCTCTTGAAGTGCCACATCTGTATATTTCATACCTGTAATATCTATCTCAAGTACAGAGCTAGCACCACTTGCAATGGCTTCTGCTCTTTTACCTACTGCGTTTGCTAGTAAATATTTATCAAAGTTTACGTTTTCAAGTGCTTTTGCTGTTAATTCTTCTGTTCTCATTTTATTTCCTTTAGAAAGTTTTTATTCGTTTATTTTAGTTTCTATTTGACAATAGAACAAAGTGACATGTCACCTTTTATGATGGAAAGGAGATTACCCTTTTCAAACATATTACACACCACGATTGGTAGTCCATTCTCTTTGGCTAATGCAATAGAGGTATCATCCATCACTTTAATGTTATCTGCCAATGCTTGATCATATGTTAAAGTATCAAGCTTCACTGCGTCATCAAACTTGTTAGGGTCTTTGTCATACACACCATCCACTTTTGTTGCTTTGATGAGGAGTTCTGCTTCTATCTCAGAAGCTCTGAGCGTTGCAGCTGTGTCTGTGGTGAAGTAAGGGTTACCTGTACCACCAGCAAACACAACCACTCTTGATTTTTCCAAGTGACGACGCGCACGACGCACGATAAACGCTTCACCTATCTCCTGCATGTCTATAGCAGACTGTAGTCTTGCTTCAAGCCCACAGTGTTCCAATGCCTCTTGAATAGCCACACCGTTAATGACTGTCGCCAACATACCCATGTAGTCACCGGAAGTCCTCTTGATGATGCCATCAGCAGCAGCAGACACACCGCGAATGATGTTACCGCCACCCACAACAACCGCCACTTCCACACCGGCATCCACCAGTTCTTTTATCTCACCGGCAATAAAGTTCAAGATCTGCGTATCGATCCCATACCCTTCCTCACCAGCCAAAGCTTCGCCTGAAAATTTTACTAAAACACGATTGATCACGAAAAGCCTTTATATATAATTTCGCGATTATATCTTAATGTTGGTTAGGGAGGGGTTAAAGCACTATGCTTGACAATTTTTAATATAAAAAGTAAGTGTCTACACACACAAAAGAGATAGGTGCAGTATCATTTCATCAACTAAAGTATTGACATCTACCACATAATAGCACAAGAAGTTGGCTAGAGAAGGTTAAGTGTTCACAG
>CAZQOC010000270.1:0-2465 GCA_964594745.1 uncultured Sulfurovum sp. | reverse complement strand
TACCAGGCTATACGATATTGCGTCGTAAAATAGCAGAAGCCTTGGAGAAAAAAGGATTGACTGAAGATTCAACCCCTATGAAACTAGAGCAAGAGACAAAATCAATAAAGGAAGTAAAATGAAATTCGTATCAATCGTTATGGGATCAAAAAGTGATTACAGTATCATGTCTGAGTGTGCTGAAACATTAAAAAAGTTTGGTGTACCGTATGAACTAATTATCTCTTCGGCACACAGAAGTCCAGAGAGAACAAAACAGTATATGCAAGAGGCTGAAGATAAAGGTGCGCAAGTGTTTATTGCAGCAGCAGGTATGGCAGCGCATCTTGCCGGTGCACTTGCAGCAAGTACAACCAAGCCAATCTTGGGTGTGCCAATGGAGTCTGGACCACTCAAGGGTGAAGATGCCCTTTTAAGTACCGTCATGATGCCAGCAGGTATGCCTGTAGGTACACTAGCCATCGGTAAAGCAGGTGCGGTGAATGCTGCATACCTTGCCATTCAGATTATGGCACTTCAAGACGATGAACTTAAAGTGAAACTTCAAGAAGACCGTATCAGCAAAGCAAAAAAAGTAGAGCTTGACTCTTCTGAGATAGAAACGATACTTTAATATAAGAGATAAAATAGATGAATAACGATGCAATAACATTTAGCGAACTACTACTAAAACTCCAACAATTTTGGGCAGAGCAAGGCTGTAATATTGTCCAGCCATACGACATCCCATCAGGTGCGGGGACATTTCACCCTGCGACACTGCTAAGAAGTCTTGACTCTAAACCTTGGTCAGCTGCGTATGTGGCACCAAGTCGTCGTCCTACTGATGGACGTTATGGAGAGAATCCTAACAGACTTGGAGCATACTATCAGTTTCAGGCACTTATCAAGCCCAGCCCAGACAATATTCAAGAGCTTTACTTAAAATCTTTAGAGTATTTAGGACTGAACCTGCAAGAGCATGACATCCGTTTTGTTGAGGATAACTGGGAGTCTCCAACACTTGGTGCATGGGGGCTTGGCTGGGAAGTATGGCTTGATGGTATGGAAGTGACTCAGTTTACCTACTTTCAACAAGTTGGGGGTATCGCTTGTGATCCTGTGGCGGTAGAGATTACCTATGGTACAGAGAGACTTGCGATGTATTTGCAAGGTGTGGACTCCGTCTATGACCTTGTATGGAACAAAATGGGTGACACGGTCACAACCTATGGTGACGTACACAAAGAGACAGAATATGAGTTTTCCAAATACCACTTTGAAGTAGCCAATGTAGAGAACCTTTTCCAACATTTTGAAGATGCTTCCAATGAGTGTAAAGTCTGTTTAGATGCAGGGCTTCCTTTACCTGCGTATGACCAGTGTATGCTTGCTTCTCATGCCTTTAATGTACTTGATGCGCGTAAAGCTATCTCTCAGGCACAGCGTCAGAACTACATCTTGAAAGTACGTGAACTCTCCATTGGATGTGCACAGCTTTATAAAGAGCAAGAAGAAGAGAGAAACAAAAGAGTAAGAGGATAATATGCTTTTACAAGAAATCTACAATCACCTAGACAAAATAAGCCCTTTTGCACTTCAAGAAAAATGGGACAATTCTGGGTTGATTATAGGTGACTTAAGGCGTGAAGTATCTAAAATAGTGGTCTCGTTGGATATAGATGAGACGATGATAGATGAGGCAAAAGAGGGTACGCTTTTTGTGGTGCATCATCCACTTATATTTGGTAAATTAACACAGCTTGACTTTGCTAAATACCCTTCCAATCTTATGGAAAAGATGATCCTCAAAAAGCAATCATGCATCGCTTTACATACCAATTTTGATCAGACACATCTAAATAGATATGTCTTTACTAAAATCTTAGGTTTTACGCTAGAGAGTCAAAATGCTTTTTTATGTACCACGCAAGGTGAATGGAACTATAAGGCACTACTGAGTCTCATTAAAGAAAAACTGGAGTTACCTACACTCAGAGTGGTAGGCAAAAAAGAGCACATTACTTCTATCGCGCTTTGTACAGGTGCGGGGGCTTCACTGATGGATGAGGTAGAGGCGGATTGTTTCTTGACAGGTGATATCAAGTACCATGATGCCATGAAAGCAATGAGTGAAGATTTGATGATGATAGACATTGGACATTACGAATCTGAGAAGTTTTTTGCAGAGATTTTACTGGATGAATTGAAAGTTTTACCTATTTTGGCTATAATTGCGAATTCTAAAAACCCATTTCATACTGAAACGTATTAAAAATAGGTTCTTAAACCTGTAAAAAGTTACAGAAATACCCTTAACTCCTAAAGGACAGAGATTGAATAAACACTTAAATGAGCTTATTGAGCTATCTAACAATGACAAAGCGATTGACTCTTATACGCCACAACTAGAAGCTGCAGATAAAAAAGTAGCGAAAGTTCAAAAAAAGATTGATGCTGCACAAGCTGAACTTGATGGACTAAAT
>CAZQOC010000269.1:0-2468 GCA_964594745.1 uncultured Sulfurovum sp. | reverse complement strand
CTCCGGTAACATGGATGAAAACCATGGATCCTAACCGCTAGACGATGGGGCCATTCATAACTTGTGGACGGAATTATATAGACAGGGTGCTTAAACAACTCTTAAATAGGGTATACTTTTATGGAAAAAAGAGGAAGAAAAAAATGCGACTAAAAAAAATACTTTCAGTATTGCTTATGAGTTTGTTGTTAAATGCCTGTGCAAGCAAAGAGTATACAAAACAAGAGAGTGTGTTTATTGTGTTTAAAACACCTACCTTCAGGTATGCAGACTTAGGCTTTATCTATGAAAATGATGACGAGACAAAAGTAGAAATATATAGCAGTGGACAAGCCATTATGTCATTAAAAATTTCTCATAATGCAGTATGCATGAGTTTTTTAGAGTGTATGAGTAAAAAAAGCTTTAATGAAAAAATATTAAGTCAGAACTATCCTGATACTGTTTTAGATAATATTTTTAAAGGAGAAAAAATATTTAATGGTGAAAATGTAATCAAAACAAGTAACGGCTTTACACAAAGAGTCATGAAAACAGATAAATATAATATAAACTATAGTGTTTTAAATAAGCAAATACTATTCCATGATAGAATGAACGATATAATTATTAAAATAAAGAGGTTACACTAATGGCTAAATTTGTAGGAGCGCACGTAAGTGCAAGTGGTGGAGTCGATAATGCTCCTTTAAATGCTATGGCAATAGGGGCTAAGGCATTTGCACTCTTTACAAAAAATCAAAGACAATGGGTTGCTAAACCCTTAGAAACAAAAACCATTGATGCCTTTCATAAAAATTTAGAAACTTCAGGCATTTTGCCTAAGCATGTGCTTCCTCATGACTCATATCTTATCAATCTTGGACATCCTGAGGTAGAAAAACTGGAAAAGTCTCGTGAAGCTTTCATGGATGAGCTTGAACGTTGCCGTATACTGGGACTTGATAGACTCAATTTTCACCCAGGTTCCCACTTAGTCAAAATAGCTAAAAAAGACCCAGAATATATAGATAAACTCATGGATGCAGAGCTGCATTGTCTAGATGTTATTGCAGAGTCTATGAATAGAGCCATAGATGCAACGCAAGATTCAGATGTAAAACTTGTCATTGAAAATACAGCAGGGCAAGGCTCAAACCTTGGGTATAAGTTTGAACATTTAGCACATATCATTGATAAAATAGAAGACAAGAGCCGTGTAGGGGTATGTATCGATACCTGCCATATGTTTACCGCAGGCTATGATATCCGTACGCGAGAAACCTACGATGAGACCTGGAACAGTTTTGATACCATTGTCGGTAGTAAATACCTGATGGGAATGCATATCAATGATTCTAAGCCACCTTTAGGCTCACGGGTTGACAGACATGCATCTTTAGGTCAAGGTGAAATAGGCTGGGATGCGTTTAGATTTATTATGAATGATTCACGTATGGATGACATACCACTTGTCTTGGAAACCATTGATGAGTCAATCTGGCCAGAGGAGATCAAAGAGTTGTATGCTTTGATTGAAGCGTAAAATTTATATTTGGAGGAAATAAAATGGGGAAGATAAGTACAATAGTATTGTCAGTGATGGCACTTTTTTTTGTGGGATGTGGTGATTTAAGTCAGCCTGCAAATGAACAGGTTGTAGGTGGTAAGGTTGTTGTTGATTTAGATGGAGAAAATATCAAAAATAGTCTTATTGCTGCAAAGGTACCAGGGGTAGATGCAAATACTACAGTATATGGGTATAAAGCATATAAAATACCATACAGTACTACAGATGAAGAAGGCAATACCGTCGCTGTTTCAGGACTCATGGTTGTGCCTATTGGATTACCGGATGTGGTGAATACTACTCTAGGATTGTCTATGGTCAGTGATGATCATGGGACTATTTTTGCGAATGCTGAAGCACCAGTTGTGGTGGCGGGAACAAACAACGCACCAGATGGCTCTTCTATTATTCTAACTTCACTCTTTGGTTTTGTGACTTTGCAACCAGACTATATAGGCTTTGGTGATTCAAGCGATCATTACCATCCTTTTGTACTTAAAAAGTCACTTGCCAATGCAACAGTTGATTTCATTATAGCAGCCAAAAAGTTTGCTGTTGATAATAAAATTAATCTTAATGGACAACTTTTTCTTACAGGATATAGTGAGGGTGGGTATGCAGCAATGGCTACTTTACAAAAAATAGAACAAGAGGGAAATTTACAAGTCACACTTGCAGCACCTATGGCGGGCCCCTATGCGTTTGAAGCTTTGGCAATGGGTGTTTTAAGCCAAGCAACACTTTCTGTACCTTCTTTTATGGCAGATGTAGGGTATGCTTATGCCATAGCGCATGATGAAGATGTGGCTTCAGTCATTAATGAGCCGTATGCTTCGAAATTAGAAGGTTTATTGGATGGTACTAAAACACGTCCTGAGATTGATGCAGAACTTACAAGGGTGACAACAGGTACCGATGG
>CAZQOC010000268.1:0-2475 GCA_964594745.1 uncultured Sulfurovum sp. | reverse complement strand
TGACGAAAAAATGCAAAAAATAAATATTTGAAAAAGTTAATTTTACAAAAAAAGATAATTTAATTCATTAATATGATACAATAAAGATGTACAGATATACTGTATTGAAAAAGCTAAACCTATTGTGAAATAGGGACAGAAAGTGATGGGACTCATCTGTGAGTTTGCCAGACTACCAATAGAAGTATAAGTGTTTATCTCTTTTGATAACCCTTACACTCTATAAAGCGCATACACTTAGTGTGATGTTCATGGTAAGGAGTTAAAATGAAATTATTTGATTTGTTTATGTCTATTGTTATGGTAACAGTAGTACAGGCAAAATTCGTGGATATAGCAGAAGGTATGCCTTCTGTGAGTGTTGAAGTAAAAGGTAAAACATACAAGATAGAACGTACGCAAAACCCCGATGCCTACTTGACAAACACCTTTGCCTTGACCTCACGTCCCTCTCCCCCCTTTTTTGTACAACCTTTTGAAATTGTGAAAGGTGTAGAAACTTACGGAGAATTGGAAGTTTTAGATTTTATTGCTAAGAAAAAAGGTCTATTTATTGATGCAAGACTACCAAATTGGTATGAGCAGTCTGCTATCCCTGGAGCACGCAACATCCCCTTTAAACTTTTTCTATCAGATACACCTGAACGCGAAAAGATACTAAAAGAGTTTGGCGCAGAATATACGAAACAAGGTACTTGGGATTTTACGCATGTCAAAACACTTTTATTGTATTGTAACGGAGCATGGTGCGGACAATCACCCACTGCCATAAAAGCATTGATAGAGATAGGATATCCTAAAAAGAAAATGAAGTATTATCGTGGTGGTATGCAGACATGGCAGCTATTGGGATTGACAACGATAGTGCCTGAGGTGAAAAAATGAAAACGATTATATTAGTATTAGGCATGATGAGTGTGGTCTTGGCTGGAAAGTATGATAAAGTAAAAATTACGCCAGATATGGCATATATTTATGTTTATCATAAAGGCAAGGCTGTAAAGGTACATCGTATTCAAGATACAAAACATAAACTCACAGGAGAGTATGCAAAGCAATATAGACCAGGGAATGATATTCAGCCTATCAAAGTGGATCCAAATATTCAAACCATAGGGGAAGTAGAATTGCTGCACTTTATGAAGTCTAAAGTCAATACAAAAAAAGGTATTTTGATAGATTTACGTTCTAAAGAAGCATACAAAGAAGAGTCTATCCCTTCTGCCGTCAATATCCCTGCAAAAACCAGAAACAATAAAGAGAAAATGGAAAAAATTCTTAAAGTTCTTGGTGCTAAGAGATCTGGTGACGGCTCTCTTGATGCAAGTAAAGCCAGAGAGGTTTCTTTTTATTGCAATGGTTTATGGTGCAATCAATCTTCAGAAATGATTAAAACTTTTTTAGAACTTGGGTACCCAAGTGATAAAATTTTGTATTATCGTGGTGGTTTTCAAATGTGGAAAATCTTAGGATTTACAACGGTTACAAACGAATAAGAGGATAAAAAATGAGAAATTTATTTGAAAATATTGCCGTGTTGTTTGTTATACTTTTATCCTTAATCATTATAGGTTTAATTGTAAAATACAATATGATAGAAGATGACAGTTTGGAAGAGGTCAGTGATACTATTCCTGTAGTAAAAAAAGTATCTAAAGAAGAAAGCACAGGAGATTATCTTAATGAGATGGAACACTATTCTGATGTGGATGTCAAAGTTGATCCTACGCAACAAGATAACACAAACAGAGTAGTTGTGAAATCTGAACAAAAAGAAGATGCCATCAAAAATGCAGTTGAGAGTAAAAATGATACTCTTAAAACAAGTACATCCGCAGAAGAAGCGGATCCTGAAAAACTTGAAAAAAATGAGATAGATGATGAAGTTGGTATGGCAATAGATGCCGTGCTAAATGAATAAACAATAAGGACTGATTAGCTCAGTCCTATGGCTTCTCTTACCTCTTGCATTTTTTTAGATGCAATACTAGAAGCCTTTTTTGCACCCATGGCTAAGATGTCATTGACCTCATCCATGTGAGAGAGGTAATACTCACGTTTTTCACGTGCTTCAGCTAACTCTTCCCAGATTAACTCTTTTAAGTACTTTTTAAAATGACCATAGCCCTCTTTGCCACTGTAGTAGCGTGCTTGAAGTTCTAGCTTTTCTCTGTTGTCTAAAAAGAGTGATGCCAATGCAAATACATTGTCATCTTCCCACTCTAAAGGCTCTCCCATAGGTGTAGAAGAAGAGACTATTTTATTACATCTTTTCTGCAAAGCTTTTTCATCCATAAAAAGGTCAATGGCATTGTCATAGGACTTCGACATCTTTTGTCCATCTATCCCTGGAATGGTAGCGACTTCTTCTGCGACTTTATGTTCTGGGAGTACAAAAATTTCACCATATTCATTGTTAAACTTGGTAGCAATGTCACGGGTCATCTCTACATGTTGTATCTGGTCTTTTCCTAC
>CAZQOC010000267.1:0-2483 GCA_964594745.1 uncultured Sulfurovum sp. | reverse complement strand
TTGTGTTCATGTTCTTCATGGTGTTCCTGTGCACCCTCTTCATCATGGTGATGGTGCTCTAACATAGGTATCTTGGTGATCTTTTTTGATAAATCCACTATTGTCATGTCTCTATTTAAATTAGCAAACTTATGAAGCCATACCTCTTCAAATTCTACCCCTATGGCAAAATATATATCTGTTTTAGCGATATTGCTCATTTGAGAAGGTTTAGGCTCATAGGTATGAGGAGAATTACCTGGTTTCACCATTACAGATATATTGGCTTTATCTCCAGCGATGGCTTTTACAAAAGTTTGTTCAGGCAATATACTTACAGTGATGTTTATGTTTGCATAGGCGAAGTTATTTACACATAAACCTGCTATAAATAATAATTTTTTAATCATGTGAATCCTTTATGCGACTTGGTCGCATTGTATTGATGGCATTATAGAACATTCTCTCTAAAGTGCAACTTAGTCGCATTTGTGTAAAAATTTGATATACTACTCCTATGAATATTAAAGAGATTACAAAAAACAGCAATATCAAAAATACACCTGCCAGGTTGGAACTCCTTGAGATACTTGCCAAGCAAAATAGACCTATTTGCTACGATGATGTTAAAGAGACTTTAACCATGGATAAAGCAACATTTTATAGAAATATATCAAAATTTATAGATGAAAACATTATCAGCAGTTTTGAATCAAATAACAAAAAAAGATATTTTGCATTGGAAAATAGTATGCATCCACATTTTATTTGCAATTATTGTAACGCTATTGAATGCATAGAGGAACTTCCTACTATAGATTTAAAAAATTATAGTATCGAAAATATCATACTTAAAGGTAAATGTAAAAAATGTTTTGCAAAGAATGAAGGGAACTAAAATGGGTAAACAGTATAAAATACTCCAACAAAAAGACATAGACTTCATCAAGAAGCAAAAGCTCTTTTATTTGGCATCGTGCAGTGGGAAAGAAGTCAATCTCTCTCCTAAAGGCTATGACTCCATACGTGTACTTGACAAACAAACTTTACTTTACCTAGACTTTCCAGGTTCAGGGAACCGTACCTATAGAGATGCGATGGCTGGAGGGGAGTTTACGTTGGTCTTCAATGCCTTTGAGGGCAATGCTAACATCGTAAGGCTTTTTTGTAAGGCAGAGCCTATAGAGAAGAGTGATGAACTCTTTGAAGGGTACTTAAGTCACTTTGGGGTGAATGCAAAGCATATCAGGCAGTTGTTTATTTTTGACATTTATGCGGTAGAAAGCAGTTGTGGTATGGCAGTGCCCTATATGAAGTACGAAAAAGAGCGTAAGTCTTTGAAAAACTGGGCTAAAAATATGGCTGAAGACGGGAACTTGTCTAGCTACATCAAAGAACATGAAACGCCACCAAGTTTAGACAACCTTGATGTGATTAAAGATACTCTACTCTAATGTCATCTATGCAAACACTACTCAAAGCGCCTTCATGGCAAGATGCACTTAAAGAGGAATTGCAAAAGCCCTACATGCAGGAACTCGAAGCTTTTTTGGAGCAGGAGAGGGCAGAGGAAAAAAGCATCCTCCCATCAAAACCGCATTGGTTTGAAGCCCTAAACCTTACCCCACTTGAAGATGTCAAAGTAGTCATCTTGGGGCAAGACCCATACCCAACCAAAGGGCATGCCCATGGACTCTGCTTTTCGGTAGAAAATGGTGTGACGCCTTTGCCTAAGTCGTTACAAAACATCAACAAAGAGTTGTTTGACGATAGGGGTATAGACAACAGCCATACAGGCTACCTAGCCCCATGGGCAAAGCAGGGTGTTTTACTGCTTAATGCTGTACTTACAGTAGAAGAGGGCAAAGCCAATGCACACAAAGATAAAGGCTGGGAACGTTTTACCGATACGATTATCTCTATCATCAACGAACAGTGTGAGCATGTGGTTTTTGTGCTTTGGGGAGCGTATGCCCAGAAAAAAGGCAAACATATCGATGCAAGTAAACATTTGGTTATCAATGATCCTCATCCTTCACCACTCTCTGCGTATCGTGGTTTTTTTGGTTCTAAACCGTTTTCTAAAATAAATGATTATTTGGTATCTCAAGGGGAAGAGTCTATTGAGTGGAAGTTGGAGAATACTACTACGTTATTTTAAGGTATGACTTGTTAGACTTTCGTATTACAATTTAAGGAGCAAAATATGAAACTATCTGTTTTTACATTTCAATCTACTACTATGCTTCTTGGAACTTGGCTTTAGCCTACTACTATTTCTCTTTTAGCTGATGGCTTAACTATCAATTAATTTAATTTTATTGTTGTTTCCTTTTTAATCCATACTGTGGCGTTGTTATTCTCCATACTTTTCTAGAAAAGTATGCAAAAGTCGTCTCTGTTCTCGAATCACTTCGTTTACAAGGTCGTTCACAGAGACAAGGCACACTGCGTGTGATTGAAGGAGGAATTTTCTACGAAAATGTAAAAGGATGCCTATGGCA
>CAZQOC010000266.1:0-2495 GCA_964594745.1 uncultured Sulfurovum sp. | reverse complement strand
AGTGGTTGCGTTTTTTTCTTTTTTGGTTACTCTTTTCTGTTTTGTCGCAGTACAAAAAAGAAAAAAGTAACAGAGAAAACAACGCCACAGCGCCACAGTTTGAAAAATAGGAAATAGCACTAAAAAATTAAAAGTCCGAGTATGTATCCTTACACAGAGCATGAGAGCAAAAATTAAAGTTTAAACCCCATACTTCAAGGCTTTTAAAGCCCCAGTAATATCATCTTGTCGCATAAAATGTTCACCTACTAGAAAAGCATCAGCACCAACTTTACCCAGTTCTACTACTGTTTCATGATCATTGATGCCAGACTCCGCTACAATGATTTTGCCATTAGGAATGAGAGGGATGAGCTTTTCGCTAAGACTCATATCCATTTCAAAACTCTCAAGATTACGGTGATTAATACCGATGATCTCAGCACCTGCAAAAATAGCTTTGACCAAGTCTGTTTTATTGTGTACCTCTACCAGTACATCTAGTCCCAAGTGTCGTGCATATTCGTAAAGTTCTTTAAGTTCTTTGCGAGACAGTGCCATAGCAATAAGCAAAATATAATCTGCCCCAAAAGCCAACGCTTCGAGTATCTGGTATTTATCGACTATAAAATCTTTTCTAAGTAGAGGAATATTCACATAGCGACGTACCATACCCAAATACTCTTTATCACCCTGAAAAAAATGTGGTTCCGTGAGGATAGAGAGAGAATCCGCCCCACCCTTTTCGTATGCCTGTGCGATAACCATAGGGTCAAAATCTTCACGTATCACACCTTTTGAAGGACTTGCTTTTTTCACCTCAGCAATAATACGATAAGGATTCTCTTCTGTTGAACGTAGTGCAGATTGTACATCTTTAGGGGTAAAAGGGTTAAAAGCCAAAGAACGTCCTAACCACTCCATAGGATATTCTACTTTTCTTTTCTCTAAATCTGCTTTTGTTTTTTTAATAATTTCATCAAGTATTTGAGCCATCTAAGTACCGTCTCTCTAAATTTTCGCGTATTATAACTTATTTACACTGTTTTATTGCACGCCAATGGTCAATAATCTCATCCTCTTCCAATCCCTCTTCATCTACCACTCTTTTCATGAGTTTATAAGCTTTAGTACACTCACGCTGTTTATAATATCCCCATGCCAAGGAGTCCAAATAGTAAGTATTATGAGGCTGTTGTTTTAAGGCATCTTGTATGATTTTCATCCCTTTTTTAATATCAATTTCTTTATCAATAAGTGTATAACCATAATAATTCAAGTATATACTGTCATCCACACCTAAACGCAATGCATGATCAAAAGTATCAACCACTTTGGCTATCATTTTTTTATCATTTTTATCTTTGGCTTTTTCAAAAAGTAATATACCTTTTTCAGCTAGCCATCTTGCATCTTTGGTTTTTTTATATTGACGTTCTGCAAGTTTCAATGCTTTGGAAAAAAGTTTTTTATTTTTATATAAATCATATAGTATCGTACCACCTACGTCCTGTTTTTCCAAAAATGCTATCGCCCCGTTAAGATCTCTTTTGTACACATAGATATCGATGGTTTTAGAAAGTACTTTCTCGTCTTTATCTTGTTCATACAATGCTTTATAGGTTTCTAGTAAACCATCAATATCTTTTTCTTTACTATATAATACGAGTAACTTCACAAGTACATCGTTCGATGAGATATTCATACGTCGATGTGTTTCAAGCAGTTGAATGGCTCGTTTACGTTCATGGGTATACTCATCCATAATATCTGCCATACGAAGCAATATAGTCTCACGAGGCGTTGCCTCATAGACTTTACTAAGTAACGTCAATGCCCGCTTAAATTCTCCCGCATATAAAAAAGGGTTGGAGGCAAGTTCCAAATCGATCGGATTTGAAGAACGTTCTATGAGGTATTCTGCTTGTATTTTGGCAGAGCCTATTTGATTGACAGTAAGGTAAAGAGGAATAAGCAACCTTTGTACTTCTGGAGTAGCAGGATGAGTATTGTTCCAAGCTTTGAGTCTTTTTATACTGTTATAAACATGTGTCTTTCCAAGTAAAGAGGCTGTGGCTTCTTTAAAAAGGTAAATTTCCGAATTGGTCTTATCAAAAAGTTTTCCATAAACTTGACGTGCATCATCATAGGCCCTATATTCATCATATAACAACCCACGTATGATAAGCTCATCCTCTGAAACCTTCATTAACTCTTTTGCATATATAGAAGTCGAAAAAACAATAATAACTATAGATATTAAACGATACCAGGACACTCTTTTCTTACCTCTTCTTCATCATTTTTAAACTGCTCCCAAAAAGGAAATGTACGACATTGTAATGGGCGTACAGGGTAAATAGAACATCGTTTCATCGTCTCATCAAAAAACACACAAGCGTAATTATCGACAGCAAGCTTCTTTTCTGTAAGAGAATAGCGGTGTTTCACTTTTCGTAAATACATTGTAGCAAATTCTTCTACCGAAAGGTTAACAAACTCCGCCATCTTCACTA
>CAZQOC010000265.1:0-2515 GCA_964594745.1 uncultured Sulfurovum sp. | reverse complement strand
TAGTCCTAATAATAGTTTCAATATTGTCTCATGTTCTTTTTTAACAGAAGTTAAGCAGGTAGATAAACTCATTAAAAGTTTAAAGATAATGGCTACAAAAATGAAGACTGTTGAGTTCAATTGGACACATATTGGAGATGGTGTTTTATATGAAAGTTTAGTTAGGTTAGCAAAAAATGAACTTAACAACTTAGACAATGTCCATTATGATTTTGTAGGAAATTATACAAATGAAGAGGTGTATGCTTTTTATAAAAAAAATGAAGTTGATGTTTTTGTGAATACAAGTTTATCCGAAGGAGTACCTGTCTCTATTATGGAAGCCATGAGTTGTCATATTCCTGTTGTTGCCCCAAATGTTGGAGGGATATCTGATATGATTGACAATAAAAAAAGTGGTTATTTATTGAGTGAAGAATGTTGTATTGATGAGCTTGTTGATGCGTTATTGGATATTGAATTTTTTAAAACTATAGATGTTAGGGAATGTGCGTATAATATATTTTTAGATAAATACGATGCAAGTAAAAATTATAAAAAATTTATTAAAGATATGATGCGTATAGAAAATGACAGAGCCTCTTACAAGGGCGCACTATGAAAAAAATGATTTTTCATCTCCCTGTTGCAGTAGATGGTGCCAGTAGCGGAAGCCAGATACGTCCTTTGAAAATGCTAGAAGCTTTTCGAGATATTGGCTATGATGTGGATGTTGTTATGGGGTATGTATCTGACAGAAAAGAGCAAATAGCCAAGATCAAAGATAAGATTGGCAGGGGTGTAAAGTACGAATTTCTCTATAGCGAAAGCTCCACTATGCCAACTGCTTTGACACAGAAACATCATTTCCCGACAGCACCATTTTTAGATTTTAATTTTTTTAATTTTTGTAAAAGTCATAATATTAAAATAGGATTATTTTATAGAGACATCTATTGGGTATTTCCTGAGTATCATAAGGAAACCTCTTTTTTTAAATATCAATTTGCAAAACTTTTTTATTTGTATGATCTTAAAGAATACAATCGTTATGTTGATATGCTTTATCTTCCCTCTAAAGAAATGCATGCTTATTTCCCCATTTCTTTTAGGCAGAATATAGGGGCACTTCCTCCTGCAGTTGATAGTGTGGAATGTGATGTCATAGCAAGTAGAAAATTGCGATTTATATATGTGGGAGGACTAAGTGGGGTATATGATCTTACACTTTTTGGCAGAGCATTACTTGGTTTGAAAGATGTGACCTTTAACCTTTGTACTCGAGAACAAGAATGGGAAAAGAGTAAGCATATGTATGAGAATATGCCCATAAAGGTACATCATTTAGCTGGTAAAGCGCTATGTGAAGCATATGAGGTGAGCGATATAGCAGTATATTTTATCAAGCCAGATAAGTTATGGAGTTTTGCTATGGGGGTAAAGCTATTTGAATATATAGCGTATAAAAAACCTATTATAGCAGTAAAGGGGACAGCAATAGGGGATTTCGTACAAAAGTATGATATAGGATGGGTATTGGAATATGATGCTGCGATATTAGAAAAGTTGTTCATCTCTTTACAGAAAAATCCCCAAGAAATAAAAGAGAAGATAATAAATATAGAAAAAATAATACCCTTACAGAGATGGGAAGCAAGAGCAAAACAGGTTGAAGAGGATTTGACATGAGACTTTTCATGATAGCAAATGCAAATTCCATTCATACACAAAGATGGGCTGTGGGATTGGCTCAAAGGGGTATAGAAATATTCTTGTTTTCTCTTCCTGAGCTCAGAGAAACATCGATGTATGCTGAGAACAATATAAAGGTATTTTCGTATGGGTTTTCTACGAAGTTTACTATGCAAGATGGTTTTGGACTTTCCAAACTCAAATATATGTTTGTCCTTTCTGTACTTAAAAATAAAATAAAAACATTTTCTCCCGATATTGTACATGCACATTATGCATCAGGGTATGGAACATTAGGTGCATTAAGTCATTTTGATCCTTTTATTCTTTCTGTTTGGGGGAGTGATATTTATGATTTCCCACAAAAATCATGGCTGCATAAAAGACTTATTTCATATAATTTAAAAAAAGCAGATAGAATACTTTCTACTTCACACGTCATGGCAAAAGAGACAGCTAAATATACAGATAAAATGGTAGAAGTAACTCCGTTTGGAATAGATTTGACAAAGTTTTTCCCAGAAAGTGAACATTGTCATGATTCAGATAACACTATCGTCATTGGTACAGTAAAAACATTAGAGAAGAAGTATGGTATTGAATATTTAATAAAAGCCTTTAAAGTGATTGTTGATAAATACCCACAATTACCTTTGCAACTTATGATTGTAGGAGGAGGGAGTTTGGCAGGTGAATTAAAAGATTTGGCTAACAAACTGCATATAGGAGAGATTGCGCATTTTGTAGGCACTGTGCCTTATGATGATATACCTAAATACCATAATATAATAGATATTCCACTTTTCTTGTCTATTGAAGACAGTGAAAGTTTTGGTGTTGCAGC
>CAZQOC010000264.1:0-2521 GCA_964594745.1 uncultured Sulfurovum sp. | reverse complement strand
TGAACAAAAAAGAAACCGCAGACAAGCTCTTTGAGTATTTTAAGGCAAAAGGCATCTGGGTCTCTGTCATCCACGGCGACATCAAGAGAGGTGGCCGTGCCAAGGCTCTGACGCTCTTTAAAAGTAAAAAGTCACAAGTGCTCATCGCTACAGACATCGCTGCACGTGGCATAGACATTCCAGAGTTACCCTTGGTTATCAACTATGATTTACCCGAACAAACAGACGACTTTACACACCGTGTAGGACGTACAGGTAGAGCCAACCACAAAGGTGGCGTAGTTACACTGCTTACCATTAATGACTATAACGCTTTTTCACGTATAGAAAAACACCTGAAACTCAATGTCAAAAGAGAAATCTACGAAGGCTTTGAGATCACTGACAAACAGCCTAGACAAGCAAGACCTGTTAAAAAGTCACTCCGTGAGAAAAAAGGCTACATAGATTATGACAAAAAACGCAAGTTCACTTATGCTGCTCAGAAGAAAAAACGTGAAGAAGAAAAAAAAAGAAAGAAGAAGTAGTACCTTTAATTTAAGCAATTTAGATAAAATGAATGCATGCTAGATACTATCAATCAAAATAACTTTACATTAGTACTTTCTGGTGGTGGTGCGCTGGGCATTGCTCACTTAGGTGTATTACATGATCTTGAAAAACACCATATCATACCTTCTGAGATTGTAGGCACAAGTATGGGTGGCATTATAGGTGCGTGTATGGCTATTGGGTTAAAAGAAGAAGAGATATATGCTTATATGAGAGACTTCTCTTCTATGCTAAATTGGGTTAAGTTTTCACTCTTGGGCAATGCCATCGTAGACAATACTAAGATAGAAAATATTTTCAACACGATATTTAAAGATAAAAAAATGTCTGATGTAAAGATACCACTGAAACTCATTGCTACAAATCTTAAAACAGGCCATAAGCGTACATTTACAGGTGATGATGATATCTATATAAAAGATGCTGTTCTCTCAACGATGGCGATACCAGGGGTATTTGATGAACATGCCATAGAAAACCAAATCTATGGAGATGGCTTTTTATGTGAGAACTTGGGTGTTAATGAAGCTACCCATACAGATGTACTCGCTGTGGATGCCTTAGGTGAAAACTCCTTTGAATCTGATATGCCAGATAACTTTTTTAAAACCTCAAATGTCATAGAGATGTTTGAAAAATCCATACGTCTGCTTATGTATAATCAAAGTAAAACACATATCAAAAATTGTGATAAAAATATCTATCTCATAGAACCAGACACAAAGGCATTTAGCACTTTTGGTTTTCACAAACATGAAGAGATACGAGCCCAAGGACTGGGCTTAGTTAATTAGATATTAACAAATATTAATAGGATAAATCTATGATAGAAAACGGTTTTACATACTTAGCAGTACTCTCACTCATAGCTGCAAGTGTCGTCTATACGGAGAAAAAAAGCCAGCTGAAGTTTTTTGAGTACCTTCCTGCCATTGTTATCATATACTTTCTAGTGATGCTGGCTTCTACTTTTGGTCTATGGGAAAAAAGTGCGTCTGTTACGGCTACTTATAAGTCTGTAAAGTCCAACCTACTTCCCGCGATGATATTTCTGATGTTACTGCTTGCAGATATACGCCAAATAGTAAAACTTGGCAAAAAGATGATATTCACATTTCTGTTGGCATCAACGAGTATAGCCATTGGCTTTGTAGGGATGTTTGCTTTGTTTGGGGCATCTTTTGGCCCAGATGCATGGAAACCTTTTGCCGCACTCAGTGGCTCATGGATGGGAGGTACGGGTAACATGGTAGCCATACAAGGTGCACTAAACCTGCCTGACTCAGCCATGGGTTACACCCTACTCATAGACTCCATAGACTACGCTATCTGGGTCATGATACTCCTAGCCCTCGTACCCTTTGCTAATAAGTTCAATGCATGGAGTAAAGCAGACACTTCCATCATAGATGAGGTAGGAGAAAAGTTAGCACAAAAAGAGACAGAAAAAAAGCCTATGGGTTTTGACTCACTCTTTTTGTTGTTAGGTGTAGCACTACTCGTCTCTGCACTCTCACAGTATGGTACATCATTTTTACCTACAACGTCGTTTCTTACTACTACCACATGGGTAGTCATCATCGCTACGCTTGCAGGTATTGTCTTTGCCATGACGCCTCTGTCTAAAGTTGGGGGAAGTTCAGAACTAGCCAACATCATGCTCTACCTCATTGTAGCGCTTATCGCATCACGAGCAAACTTCACAGAACTGACCGAAGCACCACTGTACATACTCGCAGGATTTGTCATCATTGCCATACACGTAGCTATCATGGTACTCTTTGCCAAACTCTTTAGGCTTGACCTCTTTAGCCTCGGTGTAGCATCTCTAGCCAACATAGGGGGTGTCGCCTCTGCGCCTATCTTGGCTTCTGCTTATTCTAAAGCGCTTATCCCCATAGGTGTACTCATGGCGATGATGGGGTACATACTAGGCACCTTTGGAGGGCTGATGGTGGGGAAGGTTTTG
>CAZQOC010000263.1:0-2531 GCA_964594745.1 uncultured Sulfurovum sp. | reverse complement strand
AGCCGCTTGTGCTGCCAAGTGGTTACCTGCCATGACTACTTCTCTTTTTCCGTCTTTGATTTCATACATTAGCTTACCTCCTTATACGTCTTATCTAGACTCTCTTCTTTAGTTTTAAACGCTGTTTTAAAGGTCTCATCATCCAAGTCTGTAATACCAATTTCACGGAAAAACTGTAAAATTGGCAAGGACTTTTCATAGTTTGAACTGTAATTGACATCAAAACACAATAATGTTGCTTTGAGTATCTCATCCATAAGGTCTGACTTTTCTTCTTTGGTATAGACATAGTAGTGCTCTATAGTTTTTTCAGGATATTGATCCATAAAATCTATAGATTCCTTCACTGCCCTGTCAAAATCTTCACATACTTTGGTATTGGCATAGTAAAATGCCTTGTTGACAAATAAATCAAGTGCAGAGAAGTTGGCAAAGCCACTATTTTTTGCATCGAGATAAAGTACATCCATCCCTACATGCTGTGCCTCAATCCCTTCAAAGTTATAAAAGTAAAGCCATCCCGCATCTGCACCTTCTTGCATGTATTTGATATGTTCAAATCCATTAGCTTCAAAAACAACTTGCTCTTGATGCACTACAATGCCTTCTTTTGCAAAGTAACGTTTGATAATTTCAAATCCAATAGTATTCGTTATCTCATTTGAAACGGGTGTGGTGACTGTGATTTTTTCACCATTTTTCACCTTCGCATATGCAATTTTTTTGAGCAATACTCCACCTTTGGTTTCA
Organism: uncultured Sulfurovum sp.; assembly: GCA_964594745.1. Lineage (GTDB taxonomy): Bacteria > Campylobacterota > Campylobacteria > Campylobacterales > Sulfurovaceae > Sulfurovum. The sequence continues at coordinate 1,781 of CAZQOC010000263.1, read as the reverse complement.
AAGTAACTTCCCAAAGAAAGAAAACGCTCATCAAACTGCTCTATAAGGTGAAGCGGTTCGTTGGTGGCAAACTGTATATTGCCAGCAATGAGTTCATCTAACCCATCATAATGTTCATCTGGGACGATAAGTTCAAGATCAATGTTGTATTGGTTAAAAATTCCCTCTTGCAATCCTATAATAAAAGGGAGGTGATCAGGATTCAAGAACCATTCTATAGCGAGTTTTAATTTCATATTTTCATTCCTTTGATTAAATTAGAGACATTGACTTTAACGTCACCTTTAAAGGCAGCACTGACTACCGATATCATGTCTGTTTGCGTCGATGCAATTTGTGTAATGTTGGTCTGGTCAATGCCACCTATCGCGCAGACGGGGACATCTAACGCATCTTTGGCTTTGTGCAATACATTTAGAGATACAATGCCTGACTTCGGTTTTGTATGGGAAGCAAAAAAAGAGCCAAACGCCACATAATCTGCTCCCTCTTTCTGCGCTTCTCTGGCCTTTCGAATACTTCCATAACACGATACCCCTATAATGCCTTTAGGAAATATCTTCCTCGCCTCACTTAGTGGTATATCATCTTTTCCTATGTGTAAACCATCTGCACCAATCTTTGTAGCCAAATGGGGTCTATCATCTATGATGAAAGGTACTTTGTGCTGTGAGCACATAGCCTGTAGTGCACGACATGTATCTTCGACTTCATCATCTGTTTTTGTTTTATTTCTATACTGCACGATGTTGGCTCCAGCTTTGAGGGCTTCATCCACATACGCATGTACCTGTTCGTCCGGGGTGAGATGTTCATCCGTGATGACATACAAACCTTTAAGCATGTTCTGAGACATATTGACCTCCTTTTTTATGGTTGATAGGGCCAGGTCCATGACCAATACTGGGAGCTTCAGTGAGCGCATCATTGATAAACTGTTTAGAAATGGCTATGGATTTTTCTAGTGTATGCCCCAATGCTAGATTGGCTGCAATCGCACTGGAAAATGAGCATCCTGTCCCATGAAGATTACTTGTTTCTATAAGAGGCGTTTGAAACACACGCTTCTGACGACGAAAATAGAGTTGATCCACACTAAAGTGTTTCTCTGATAGCTCCGCAGCATGATGCTTCACCAACACAGGAATATTCAAATTTTGTATTTTCTGAAGCGACTCAGTATCGCCATGTTTATATCCAAAAAATTGATATGCCTCAAAATGATTGGGAGTAATAACTGTTGCATATTCAAAAAGTTTATGCATCGCTTCAATAGAAGCTTCCTCAAGAAGAGGAGAACCTGCCTTAGAAATGGCAACAGGGTCAAGCACGATAGGTACCTTCAAATCTTTAATGACCTCATGCACAACATCTATGATTTTTTTGTTAAATAACATCCCTATCTTAATAGCAGCAACATCAAAATCGTCAAAAATACTCATAATCTGTCTTTTTACAAATGAAGCCTCTATAGGAAAAATCTCATCTACACCTGTGGTATTTTGTGCGGTAAGTACAGTAATGGCTGATGTACCAAAGACACCAAATGCCTCAAATGTTTTTAAATCAGCCTGAATACCTGCACCGCCACTACTGTCCGAACCGGCTATCGTTAATACAATTTTCATCGATACTCCTTTTAGATAAGCAAAGTATACATATCATCGGTAGATTTTAATAGTATAAAAATGTCAGTTAATAGGATATATTTATAATTAAGAACTTGTTTATGGATAGTGTAAAATAAAGTTCGCAATTTTCATTTACGATACTCTTTCAAA
>CAZQOC010000262.1:0-2554 GCA_964594745.1 uncultured Sulfurovum sp. | reverse complement strand
TTCTATAGAGATACCTGAAAACGTAAGAGTCTATGAGTTTGCTGAAAAAGTAAACCGTTCTATGGGTGAAGTCATTGGTGTTTTATTTGCGCTTGGTATGATGGTCACTAAAAATGATTTCCTCTCAAAAGATGAGATAGAAATCCTGGCTGAAGAGTTTGAAGTAGAAGTGACAACGATTAATCCTTTGGATGAATTGGAAGTGGTAGATGCATACAATGAAGAAGAAGATTCTGATGCTGTAGAACGTCCCCCTGTCATTACTATCATGGGACACGTTGACCATGGTAAAACATCATTACTAGATAAAATACGTTCAGCCAAAATAGCCGATAAAGAAGCCGGTGGAATCACGCAGCATGTGGGTGCATACCAAGTAGAAAAAAATGGTAAAAAAATTACATTTGTAGATACCCCGGGTCATGAAGCCTTTACTGAAATGAGAGCGCGTGGTGCTCAGGCAACAGATATTGTGATTATCGTGGTTGCGGCAGATGATGGTGTGATGCCTCAAACCAAGGAAGCCATTGCCCATACAAAAGCAGCAGGTGTTCCTATGATTATCGCCGTCAATAAGATGGATAAAGAAGCCGCCAACCCTGACAATGTCAAAGCACAACTTGCTGAGATAGATGTTATGGCAACAGATTGGGGTGGAGAGTACGAGTTTGTACCAGTATCTGCACACTCTGGTTTAGGGATTGATGATTTACTTGAGACGATTTTACTTCAAGCTGAAGTGATGGAACTTAAAGCTAATCCTGCCAAATCAGCTAAAGCTGCTGTGGTTGAGGCTTCAGTGGAAAAAGGTTTTGGTCCAGTTGCAAATGTGATTATTAAAAATGGTACGCTTAGAGTAGGTGACAATGTCATTGTTGGTAAAACGTTTGGACGTATTAAAGCGATTAAACTTGATGATGGCTCAAACGCTAAAGAGATTGGGCCATCTACGCCAGCTGCTATTGTGGGGCTTAATGATGTTCCAGGTGCAGGTGAAGAGCTTATTGTGATGGATACAGATAAAGAGGTACGTGAACTTGCAGAAAAAAGAGCAGAGTTCGAACGTGCAAAAGTACTTTCTAAAAGTACGAAAGCAACACTTGATGATCTTTCTTCACTTATTGCAGAAGGACAGCTTAAGGCACTTCCTGTGATTATTAAGGCAGATGTGCAAGGTTCTCTTGAAGCCATTAAAGGCTCTTTAGAGAAGTTAAGAAACGAAGAGGTAAAAGTAAATATTATTCATGAAGGTGTAGGTGGGGTTACTGAGAGTGATATTACACTTGCAGATGCTTCTGAACACTCAGTAGTACTTGGCTTTAACGTACGTCCTACTGGAGCCGTGAAGAAAAAAGCAAAAGAGCTTGGTATTGAAATCCGTACCTACTCTATCATTTATGACTTGCTTGATGATGTAAAAGCGCTACTTGGTGGTATGATGAGTCCTGTGATTTCCGAAGAGGTCACAGGTCAGGCAGATGTACGTGAGACATTTGTTGTTGGTAAAGTGGGAACCATTGCAGGTTGTAAAGTATCTGACGGTGTAATCACTAGAAACTCCAAAGCAAGATTAATCCGTGATGGTGTGGTAGTTTATGAAAGTAAAATCTCTTCACTTAAGCGTTTCAATGAAGATGCTAGAGAAGTGAAAAATGGTTATGAGTGTGGTATTATGCTTGAAAACTTTAACGATATTAAAGAGGGTGATGTGATTGAGACCTTTAAAGATGTTGAAGAACAGGTGACACTGTAAGCATGACACAAGAAGAGATAAAACGACACCGTACAGAGTCTGTACTCAAAGAGATTATACCTGAGGCATTGGCTACGCTTGATGATGAACGTATTAATGGGCTAGGTGTTACTGATGTTGTTTGCTCCAAAGGAAGGAGTGATGCCAAAGTCTATCTTGATACATCGTTTCTTAGCGAAAAAGAGCAAAATGAAGCACTCAGACAACTGCGTATAGTCGCTGCTTATCTACAAAATCATTGCAAGCAGAGTGAAGGATGGTTTAAAGCACCACGCTTTACCTTTGAGTTTGACCATCAGCTTGAGAAGCAGAGCCGTATGGAAGATCTTTTTAATCAGATTGCCAAACGTCATAAAGGAGAAGATAATGCATCTTGAAACACAAATTGCTAAAATTATTGAAGCCAATGGTGCAGATTTGTATGATACAGAGGTGGTCACAGAATTTGATGAAACCATTTATCGTGTGCTCATTACAAAAGTAGGGGGTGTAGACTTAGATTTATGTGCAACTATCTCTCATGAACTCTCTCCCTTTTTAGATGTGCATCCTCCTATGAGCCAAGCCTACCGCTTAGAAATATCTTCTCCAGGTATAGAACGTAAACTGTCTAAGCCTGTGCATTTTAAAAATGCTGTGGGTGAAAAAGTCAAAGTGAAACTAGGTGGCGGAGAGAAGCTAAAAGGCACACTTAAATCTGCTGATAATGATGGCATTGTAGTAGAAACCAAAGCAGGTGATGAATCTTATTCTTACAATGAGCTGGGTACCTGTAAAACATATTTTGACTGGAATTAAAAA
>CAZQOC010000261.1:0-2557 GCA_964594745.1 uncultured Sulfurovum sp. | reverse complement strand
CGATCAACCCTACACCTCCACGTACAGGTATGCCTGCAGGTATCATCGGTAAAGCCGTTGCTCACTCAGTTTGTGATATGATTAAAAATGGCAAAGATGCACATTTACATGAAGCATCAATGGCTGAAATGGGTGCCGCGTGTGTTGCCTCTGCTGGTAAAGGGGTACTTGACGGGACTGCGGCAGCAATGACTGTTTACCCTGTCGTACCTGACTATGAAAAATACCCGGGAACAGGTAGAGATACTGACTATACCTTCGGTGAAATCGGTCTTGCAGGACACTGGATTAAACATATCTTGCACCATATGTTTATCTACAAAGCAAAACTCAAGCCAGGTTGGACGCTTATCCCTGAATAAGCCCAATAGATAAAAAAATAATAAAAGGAAAAAATATGAGTAATAAACCAGAAGAAGAAAACTTCGCTAAAAGTGACCAATTTAACTTAACTATGATTCCAGGAAAATTTGCACGTGCTATGCGTACGTGTAAAATCTGGCAATTTTTTAGATTTATGGTGATTAACATCAAAATGCTCATCGTTGTGAGCAAAAGTCACTAACCCTCTTGTACCCTTAGCTCTAAGGGTACAACCAAACTTTTATCCTATTTTTTACCCAAGAGATAACATAAGCGTTTAAAGAGAGCACATGATTAAAGAGATTATTACTTACCCAACAGTAGAAAGTTTAGAGTTTGGTGGTGTGGTACGCCACTTCGATGACACACTCCTAGAAACCATACAAGACCTTAAAGACACTATCGTTGCCAATGACATAGAGGCACTCTCTGCCTTTCAGATAGGTTCACCTTTGGCTGTTTTTGTCATACTGCAAGACAATGGTGAATTTCTAGAGATTATCAACCCTGTCATTATCACAAGAGAAGGGAACATCACTCCTACAGAAACCACTGCCTACTTCCCAGGGCTTAGTGCCACCACCAAACGCTATGAAAAGATAAAAATAACCTATGAAGATGCCACAGGGAAACAACAATTTTTAGAGGCAGACGGGAAATTGGCTATACAGATACAACGTAAAACTGACTATACATTAGGGGCAAATTTTAGAATACGCATGAGTAAAGAAGAACAACAGCTTTTTGATGCAAAATTAGAATATGGCACCGATGCCTTGAACAACAATAACTGCCCTACCACCTTTAAACGTGACAAGATTTTACGTGTCATTAAATATGGACTCTATGCAGGTATACTAGGTATCATACTTAGCTTTTTTCTCTCCCCCACAACGGTAGCTACCATAAAAACTTATGAAAACTACCTCAGTTTAACACTATTGGGTATGCTTATACTCTACTTCTTTTATGCACAATATGAAGGGAAGCAATACACCAACTGTTCCTCGTGTCAATTAGGGAACATCGTAGGCACAGCTGCCATACAGGGGAGTAAAATACTACTTCTTTTTCTTGCTAATTATTTCTTACTCTAAGACTTTTTTGTAACGAGTAATGGCAACATCCCAAAATAAGACAACGTCCCAAAAGCCTGATCTATTTTTACATCAGGTTTAATTTCAAGTATCATTTGTTTAATTACCTCATCATCCAAATCACCCATATACTCACCCTCTCCATGGTCTTCTTTATAGAGTTTTACCAAGCGGTGTGTAGGTTTATTTTCTTCGTGTTTCCAGATTGTCATACATAATGCCTTCAATAAATTAAAAGGATTATACTTTTATTTTGTTAATGTTTGTTGGGAGCAATAGATAAAAGGGGATAATAGTTTTGCAAGAGAAAAACTCTTGCAAAAGAAAATAGTAGTAAAAGTAACGACTATCTTTTCGAGAATTGTGGAGAACGTCTTGCTTTTTTCTTACCTGGTTTCTTACGCTCGACAACTCTAGAGTCACGAGTAAGAAGACCTTCTGGTTTCAAGATAGCTCTAAATGTTGGTTCATACGCTACCAACGCTTTAGTAATACCATGTTTTAAAGCATCTGCCTGTGCAGCATAACCACCACCAAGTGTAGTTGCTTTAATGTTCATAGACTCTAATTGTTTAGTAAGCTCTAAAGGAAGTCTTACTTTCATTTTAAGTGTCTCATGTCCACCTAACCATTGGTCAAGTGTTTTACCATTAATAAGCATTTCACCATTACCTGGAGTCATCCAAACTTTAGCGATAGCCGCTTTTCTTTTTCCTGTTGCATAAAATGTTGCCATGACTACGCTTCCTTATTGATTTGTGCTGTATGTGGGTGCTCAGAACCCGCATACACTTTAAGTTTTTTAAGCATTGCTCTTCCTAAAGTTGTTTTAGGAAGCATACCACGAACTGCCAATCTGAAAAGTTTTTCAGTCTTGTTTTCTAGCATGTCGTCAAGTTTTTTACTTTTAGTTGAACCAAAGTAACCAGAGTGAGTAAAGTACTCTTTTTGTTCCAGTTTTGCACCTGAGAATTTTGCTTTTTCAGCATTGATGATAACTACGTAGTCACCACAGTCTACATTTGGAGTAAATGATGGTTTATGTTTACCTCTAAGAAGTGTTGCTACTTCAGTTAAGATACGACCAAAAGTTTTAC